>JAYVIK010000295.1:0-7173 GCA_043770265.1 Flavobacterium sp.
TAGGTTCCTCAAATTCTTGGAGCAATTCAAATTCAGAAATTGCATAATCAGCCTTGCTTGAATCACAACTGATTTTGAAATATTTTGCTTGGATTTTTGGAAAGGAAAAAGAGAGCAACTGATTGACTCCTACTACTTCCAAGTTTTTTATTTTTTGATAATTCACTCCATCATTTGACGAACTAAGCGTAAACTTGCTTGTGATTTTGGTCATATCTCCCCAATCAAATACTTTATGGGGGAAAATGACCAATTTATCTGAAGTAAAATCGGATGCAAATGAAATCGAAATTACGTCTCCTTCTTTAATTTTCAACTCACTCAGCGGGTTTCCATCGTTTAATAGTCGCTTCGCATCCGTGGTATTAAGTATAACTTTAGGAGAAGCTTTCTGATAGGAATTTAGCATCTCTGCAATTGGAAAAGCGACCACCGCCACATCCTTGTAAAAATCAAGTTCAGCCTGAGGCTTTTCTAGTTGAACATTTATTTCTTGCCCACCTTTAAAAGTTGTTTTGGTCCAAACATACTTTTTCATCGACTGTTCTGGTTTTACCCAAGGTCCACCGCTTGTGCTCCAACCATCGCAATTATGAACCCCAATTTTAATTCCCAAACGGTTGGCTTCTTCAAGTGCCCATTGGTACATCGTAAACCATTCTTCGGAATAAAATTTTACTGGAGGAACAATAATTTTCATAGGTTTCCAGCTCCCTATATTCAGGATAGTAGCTTGCGAAACTCCTTGCTGTTTCATCGACTCCAAATCTTTGGTAATTCCATCTTTGGTAATATTCCCGCTTACCCAGTGCCACCAAGTATTTACTTTAGTCGATTGTGGAGGTGTTTTGAATGCATTAGAATCCAAAACGTTTTGTCCGGTTGAAATACCAGAATGAAATAAAAAAAAGAGAACTAAAATGCAAGCTAATTTATTCATTAAAGAATTATTATTTAGATATTTTTTTATTAGAAGCCCAGTCAAAAGTTGCAATTGCAGGTGTTTTGGCAAATGCATACAAACCAAAATAAGCTCCGATATAACCTCCTGAAACAGTTGTACTCAAATATTTTCCATCGAGCGTGGTGCCAAATTTTGTCCACGTTTTGTTGTCTAAACTATATTCACACATAAAATCCGCTTCAAGTCCTTTCATTCTTAAATACACCTGTTTACCAGAAGTATAATTTTTTAATTCCACTTTACTAAACTCTTTTGTTGGAGAAGCAAGTGTGAGGAAATTTTTGCCTTCAATTTGCTGAATAACTAGTTTGTAATAAAATTTTTCGTTCTGAAAAGCGACAATTCCGGCTTCCATTTCTTTGCCTTTTTCAAGTTTTAATGAGGCTGTGAATTCAGAATTGGCAAACTGTAAACGGCGACCAATAAAAGAAGGGTTTCCCACTTCGGAAATAGATATTGGGCGTGCTTGAATAATTAAAGAATTATCTTTTAAATCATACCACTTTTCCTGTGGTGTACGGATAAAATTCCACTCAAATTTGAGTTCAGTTTTATCAAAATCATCTTTCCAATTGGCAGAATAATCGCTAAAAGTTACTTTTCCTTTTTCTGCTTTCAAAGGTGATTTGGTTTCCTGAGGAATTGGCAATCCAGGTTTCAGAATAATAGGCCATTCACCACTCCAATCCACTTTGTTGAAAAAGGTTTGGCGTCCTGTGTTGAAATAATCTTCAGAATAGGGCTGACAAGCAAGAAAAATCGATACCCAATCTCCATTAGGTGTTTGAACCATATCGGCATGACCTGCGCAGGTAAAAGGATTTACACGGTTTGAAGGTAAATCGAATTGCGTAAGTATTGGATTAATAGCTGCAGGTTCATATGGCCCCCAAATATTTTTACTTCGGAAAATAACCTCAGAATGTTCTACTTTAGTACCACCTTGGGCAGCCAACAAATAATAATATCCTTTATTTTGAAAAATATGCGGTCCTTCTATCCAAATTGGTTTTTTAGACAAATCTGTTCCTCCATTGACAATCATTTTTCGCTCTCCAACTAACTTCTGAGTTTTGATATCAAATTCCTGAAGCCAAAGCGCTCGATGACCGTCATACAATGGTTTTTTATCGGGAACCGGGCCGTTGTTGATGATGTAGGCTTTGCCATTTTCATCGAAAAAGAAAGAGGGATCGATACCTTCAATTTCTTTCAACCAAGTGGGCTCCGACCATGGGCCAGCTGGATTTTTTGCCGTAACAAAAAAGTTACCTCCTCCACCTCCCATCAAAGTGGTTATCATATAAAAGGTTCCGTTCGAATATCGAATGGATGGCGCATAGATTCCTGCTGAAATCCATTGATTGGTAAGCTTTAACTGAGATGGACGATCAAGAATATGCCCGATTTGTTTCCAATGTACTAAATCGGTACTATGAAAAAGAGGCACTCCCGGAAAAAATGAAAACGAAGAATTCGCTAAGTAATAATCATTTCCGACTCTACAAATACTTGGATCGGGATAAAAACCAGGAAGAATCGGGTTTTTTACCTGAGCAGTTACAGAAGTGAAAATTGCACTCACCGTTACAAAAAGGAATAGAATAAAAATATTTTGAAAGTTAATTATTTTTTTTTGATTCAATTTTTGTTGTCTAGTAGTATTAAATAAAATCTTGAAATTATTCATAATGAAATAGTGTAAAAGGATATGATAGATTTAATGAAAAAGAAAAATTATTGTCAAAAAAAAGTATTTTGGACAGAACTATATTTTTCTATAGGATTTGAATAAATAGTGCAAAGCTTAGAGAGCAAGGAATGTAGAAATTGAAAAAAAATCAGAAAAATCCAATTTGGTTATAATTCGCAAACTCTTTATAAAAAAAGGTTGGCTAAATAGAAGCCAACACTTTTTTTAAACTACACCTTGTTGTAATAAATAAAGAACAAATAACTATTATTCTGTTTTCAGGGCCAATTTCTGGTCCTCTGTCAAAACACTATTCGTTTTTGGGTACTGTTTTTTATACACTTCTTGATTTTTTGCTTTACGCTCTACTTCATTATCAGGATATTGCGCTCTGATTGCGTCAATTTCTTTTACTTGTTCAAGATTTATTGCTATCAATTTCGCTCTTTGTTCCTCGGTTAAAGCCGCATCTTTATTTTTGGCAATAATTTTTTGATTGAGAGCTTCAGTGTTATTTTTTGCTCGAACTTCTTGACCATTTTGAGCAATTGACACTTGAGAAAAAATTGCTGTTAAAGCAATAACGAATCCTAATTTAATTAATTTCATGTTTTAATTTGTTAAGTTAATTATAATAATACATTTTGTGAAGGATAAAATTATCATTACTTCAATTATTAATGGTTTGTTTATCATCAAAAAGGGTATAATAAACAGCAATGTCAAAATAGCAGAATAAAATACTATTTTTTTGTAAGAAATAATCCCAAATAATCCAATTCTACTATATTTATAGGGGTTTAACCTTAAACTTTGAGATACATTTTTTGCCACTAATTAGCACTAATTAAATTTAATTAAAATTTAATTACACAAATTATATAAGAATTCGTGGGATTTTTGATTTATACAAAATTGTGTAATTAGTTCGCCAGCCAGCCTATCGAGAGTTTGTTTGTTGACAGTGCAGAAAGGTTGACTTCGTTCATATCGTGTTAATTTTATAAAAATAACAAGACCAACACAATTCGGGGTACCCCCATTTATTCAAATTGGAATTGGGTAATATTACTATCCTTAAAACCAATTCTGTTTGCAATAACATAAATATATTTTCCTGAAGTACATTGTATTGGTTTAGAATAGAGCAACCAATTGCTGTTTAAATCAAATTTTTCGTTTTTTGAATCTGAAATAATATACGAAATAGACGATCCTTTTGTAATGCATGACAGGGAAACGGTCTTGTCTTTTATTTTAAAATTTGGCACCTCAGTTTTAGGTTGACTGTTGTTAGGCCACATATTCAGTATCATTTCACTTTCGGCTAGTGTGGCAAAATCAAATTTTTGGTCAAATTGTTTGCTGCATTCGCTTCTAAGTTCTTCTAAAACAGATTTGTATTCTGGTTTCGAAGCCAGATTTACCAGACTAAATGGGTCTTTTTTTGAGTCATATAACTCTTCTTTTTCTTTAGTTTGAAACCAAGACATCTGAATAGCGTTGAGTTGATTATTCTCTTTTAATTCAAGCATATTCATCATCAATGGAACACTTTTCCTGTATAGAACATCTTTGTATTTGGTGAAATTGGGATAATAATTTTTTATGTAAACATATTGTTCTGTTCGTACTGTTCTAATTCTATCCGTAAATTCATCAAAACGATCAGAAGTTCCATAAACGTATTTTCTGGGCTTGGATATATATTTCCCCATAAACGATTTTCCGTCAAGACCTTGCGGTGGTTTAACATTGGCTAAACTCAAGACCGTTGGCCCTAAATCAGTAAAGGATATTAATCGATTAGAAACCTCGCTGTTTTTTTGATTAATGCCTTTAATCAATAAGGGAGTTTTTAATCCATATTCATAAATCTCTCTTTTTTGATGCGGCAATGGGCCTCCGTGATCGCTATAAAAAAAGATTATGGTATTGTCGTATAGTCCGGCTTGTTTCAATTCATCTAGTAGTGCGCCAACTTTTTTATCCATAATTTCGATATTGCTATAATGACGTGCAATGTCATTTCTGGCAATTTTATTGTCTGGCAAATAAGGTGGAACTGGTACGCTAGCTGGATCAACGGTTAATGGTAAATCTTTGTTGCCCCAAAGTTTGCTTTCGTGGGTATCATCTATATTAAAAACCGAAAAAAAAGGCATCCCTTTGGGACGATTTCTCCAATGGGCTTTGTTATCATTTTCGTCCCAAGCTGAAATGGGTGCTGCAAATTGATAATCTGTCTTTGCATTATTAGTACAATAATAACCAACGGCTCTCAAATATTCAGGGAAACATTTAATATTCGCTGGAATTACAACAGAATAATCTCTGATCGTATTCCCTTTTAAATCCACAGCGTGTTCTTCTCTAACTGTACTACCAATCGTAAGAAATTCATTATATGTCCTTCTTCCCCAAGATGCGACATCCGCAGCAGTTCTCATGTGCATAGTGCCTATAGAACTTGGTAACATTCCGGTAATAATTGCAGAACGACTAGCAGCACAGACTCCGGTTGTTGCAAATGAATTATTATAAATTATACATTGCTTGGCTAATTTATCTAAATTAGGTGTTTTGGCCGTAAAATCTCCATACATAGAGAGTGTCGGACAGATATCTTCGCAAACAATCCAGAGGATATTGGGCTTCTTTTCTTGTGCATTTAAAAAAGATATAAAACACAGAAAGAACAATATATTGATTTTAACTTTTATCATTTTAAATATATTTTTGTTTATAAATTATTGGGTAAAAAACATCGATCTTTTTCTTTAACCCAATTCCACTAAATATGATAGCTCCTTAGTCAAGAGTAGCGGAACAAAATCAAAAAAATAAAATGCAATAAAAAATATTTAGTTTAACCCGTTGGTTGTAATTCCACATATTTTCAGCTAAAATTGACACCTACAGCTAACGGAAGAAATTGAGAAATTGAGTTGAATTTTGAAAAACAATATAACTGCAAATGTTTTATTTTCAAGACATTACATAAACGTTAGTTAAAATTATTATTCAACGATCAATTTAGCATTTTTGTTACCAATTTTAACAATGTAAACTCCAGGGTGTAATGAAATTTTAACCTGAATTGTTTTCTCAGTCGATTGTTTTGAAACTACTATTTTACCACTTAAATCAAGTATCTCAACTAAACCTTCAGCATTATCTATTTGTAAAGTTTCACCATATTTTATTGGATTAGGGAATACTTTGAGGTTATTAATTAAATTATCACCATTATGCGAAAAAACTGTTAATATAGCTTTTGGACCATACAATGGCCATCTGCTAACATAGGTCGGGTTAGTAGTTAAATACATAGATGCCGGAATTTGAGATAACGAATTTAATTGACCCCAAACCATTGTTCCCGTACCACCTTCACCACTAATATTTACAATATTTGCAGCTGCATACGTATTCTCTCCTGGAGCACCAGTTTTAATTGCATTAGTTCCACCTTTAAGTTCATTGCCTATAATATTCATGTTTTCGACATAAGCATTTTCACTTCCAACTTTACTAGTTGCGTGATTTCTGAACCACATAGTATAGCGTGTGCCCCAGCTTTTAAGAGGATTTGCGTCATCGAATATTTCGCTTCCATAGTTTCCTTCCCATAAGTTGTTATGGCAACCTTTTGAGTTGTGCTGTCCAAAATCAGCATAATGATTATACGGAGGTTCAGCTCGGTTATAAGCTATTACACAATGATTTGTGCCAAATTGTGTAACGTAATGATGGCGTAAATCGGAAGCGCGGTTATTTATTATATTACAATTTGTACTAAAATTTAGAGTGTAACCATACTGATATCCGCCAGTCGTATCTTTACCATAATTACCATAAACATTATTGTCACGAATAATAACTTCACGTCCTCTGAATACCGTAATATGACCTACTAACGTTTTATTACTTTCAATGTTAGAAATTTCAACATTTTGAACAGTATTTAATGACAAGTTTTGATTGTCATTCACAGGAAGTGATGTCATTTCCATATAGAAATTGTGAAATCTCAAATTCTTTTTGTAGGTTATTTTTTCAATTCTGGCATTAGCCGAAAGAAATGGAATTCCAAATTTCATATCAAGTGTAAGTGTGTTTCCAGATTTAGCTGTCACTTTAAAAATTTGTGTTTCATCTCCACTAGCTCCCGGTCTTGTTACCGCACCAGCCTGATAAATTATAAAATAATCATTTACATTAAAATCAGCTGCAGAAGTAAAAGTTGCAGTATTGTCACCCCTAGCAACATTTGCAGATAATCTATAGGAGGGCAGCGATCTGGTGCCATTTCCAAAAATACTACCATGAGTTGCTCCTCCGGCAAGCATAAATTTTGTACTTGATCCTTCTCCAACAATTTGAATATCACTTTTTGTGATGTTCATTCCTGAATTAATTTGAAAAATACCGGCAGGGAATTTTAATATGCGCTTTCCACTACCGCCATCTATAATTGCAGTAACTAATGGAGCAATATCAACAGCCGAACCTG
>JAYVIK010000296.1:0-21405 GCA_043770265.1 Flavobacterium sp.
AGCAAAAAATATTGAGTGAATTTCATTTATACTGTTGGTTTTTCCAATACAAAGATAAGCAAAAATAGTATTTTATTAGCTTTGTGAAATTTGTAGCACTTAGTATCGAAAAAAATATAGCAATAACCAAAAAAAAGTAAACTGCTACTATTATATTTTTATTTTAGTTTCAATTATTTTTTGTTTAAAAAACAGCAATGATTTAAATAGTATTATTTCTCAATCAATTCCGCCACAATTCGTCCCGATTTCATTGCGGCGTTTATCGAACCATTCAATAAATGATCGCCACAAATAAATAAATTGTCGTTGATTTTAATTTCTGAATCGGCTATTTCATTGGTGACTTTTTCTTGATTGGGCAGAGCATAATTAATGCGATAGGTTTTCAATAGTTTCCAAGCTGATACTTGGTTTCCATACCATTGTTTCAATTCGAATTTCATATTTTCGGCAAGAGTTGCGTCGTCAATGGCTGGAATTCCATTATAGGAAACAGAAATTAAAACTTTTCCTTCGGGCGCATATTGATTGGAAATATTCGACAGTACCGTCAAATTGTTTGCCCATTTTTTATTGGTGGAAGCATTTAAAACTACAACTGCTTTTTGGGTGGGAGCTATTTTGGCTTCAAAATAAACGTTGGTCACTTGATGGAAATTTTGTTTCGTTTTCGAAATGTAATTACTGGCAAGTTCTATGGCTTCGGTGGCAATAATTATTTTATCTGTGTCAAAAGTTGTTCCGTCTTCGCAAATGATTTTGTTGTTTTCTAATGCGCTAACTTTCAGGTTGTATTGGATTGAATTTTCTGGAAGCATCGCTACTAATTGTTTTGGGATTTCTTCCATACCCAATTCTGGTATAGCAGCATCGCCTTCGGAAAACATCTTCATTACAAAATCAAACATATTGCTGGATGTTTTCAAATCGTTTTCCAGGAAAATGCCTGAAAAGAATGGTTTGTAAAAACGATCGATCATTTTTGGACTGAAACCATACTTTTTAAGCTGTGAAATAGTATCAATCTCAGGTTGTTTGAAAAGCTCAGGAATAGTAATTTTTACCAATTTATTTTTCAGAAAAAAGGTATTTATTTTATCTTTTAGAGAACCAACGGGAGCAAATAATGTTGCAAAAAGTGCCGTTGGACGTCGAAACGGATCAGCAATTTCGAATTGTCCTCCATCATAAAGTACGGTGGCACCGGGTAGAAATCGTTTCAGATTTAATTTTTTGTAATCTAATAACGCTTTAGTTTCTGTATATTCAGTCAACAAAACCTGAAAACCTCTGTCGAGTCGAAAACCATCAACGACATCGGTTTTGATTCGTCCGCCAGCACGATCACTTGCTTCCAGAATTTGAACTTTGTATCCTTTTTGATGCAAATAAACGGCAGCGGTTAAACCTGAAATTCCTGCGCCAATAATCGTGATGGTTGGTTTCATTTTTTGTATTTTTTTACGATTTCAAATTTAATGATTAAAACTTTCGAAAACGAAAAATCCCCTCCCGATATATCGGGACGGGATTTCTATTATAAAAAGCGACAAGCTATTACGCCAGCATCGTCACTGGGTTTTCAATATATTGTTTCAAAGTTTGCAAGAACTGTGCTCCGGTTGCACCATCGATAGTTCTGTGATCGCAAGCTAATGAAAGCATCATTGTGTTTCCTACCACAATTTGTCCATTTTTCACCACTGGTTTTTCTACAATCGCTCCAACTGAAAGGATGGCAGAATTAGGTTGGTTGATGATGGAGTTGAATTCCGTAATTCCAAACATTCCAAGGTTAGAAATCGTGAAAGTACTTCCTTCCATTTCGGTAGGTAATAATTTTTTGTTTTTGGCTCTTCCTGCAAGGTCTCTTACGCTAGTTCCAATTTGAGATAAACTCATACCATCAGTAAATGGCAATACTGGAACAACCAGTCCGTCTTCAACAGCAACGGCAACTCCAATATTCACGTGATAGTTGATGATTATGGATTCAGCAGTCCATTGTGAATTGATTTTTGGATGTTTTTTCAAAGCCAATGCAGAAGCTTTAATCACCATATCGTTAAAAGAAACTTTGGTATAAGGAACGCTATTGATAATCGCTCTTGATTTCATTGCTTCGTCCATTGTTACCTCGATTACTAAGTTGTAATGTGGTGCAGTGAATAAAGATTCTGCCAAACGTTTTGCAATGATTTTACGCATTGTAGAGTTTTTAATCTCTTCGGTGGCAATTTGTCCAGCTGGAATGTATGGTTTTGCTACTGGCGCAGCGGCTTCTGTTTTTGTAGGAGCAACTTCCTGCGGTCTGCTATCTGCAACCTTAGGACTGCTTGCTGGGGTAAAGTTCTCTACATCACTTTTAGTGATACGTCCGTTTTCGCCGGTACCTTTAACTTGAGTCAATTGAATTCCTTTTTCACTTGCAATTTTCTTTGCTAATGGCGAAGCCAAAATTCGTTTTCCGTCAGCTGCTGCTTCTTGAACAACTGGAGCAGTGGTTTGTGCAGCTGGAGCGGCTTTGGCTTCTTCAGCTGGAGCAGTTACAGGCGCAACTCCTCCACTAGCAACAATTCCACTTACATCCGTTCCTGCTGGTCCGATGATAGCTAATAAACTATCAATTGGAGCCGATTCTCCTTCTTGAATTCCGATGTATAATAAAGTTCCTTCGTTGAAAGATTCGAATTCCATGGTCGCTTTATCGGTTTCGATTTCGGCAAGCATATCGCCTTCGGAAACTTTGTCGCCTACTTTTTTCAACCAAGTAGCTACAGTTCCTTCGGTCATTGTATCGCTCAAACGAGGCATTGTAACTAATACAACTCCTGTTGGTATAGCTGCTGAAGTTGCTACCGCTGCTGGAGCTGCAGGTTCTTCTTTTTTGGCTTCAACCGGAGCTTCGGTTTTTGGAGCATCTGCTCCACTAATCAAAGCTGAAATATCTTCGCCTTCGTTTCCGATTATGGCTAATAAAGAGTCGATTGCTGCAGTCTCTCCTTCTTGAATTCCAATATATAAAAGTGTTCCTTCGTTGAAGGATTCAAATTCCATTGTTGCTTTGTCGGTTTCTATTTCAGCTAGCATATCGCCTTCGCTTACTTTATCGCCTACTTTTTTTAACCAAGTTGCTACCGTTCCTTCTGTCATTGTATCGCTCAAACGGGGCATTGTAATAATTGTGGCCATAATTGATTATAATTTATGAGGTGTGAATGGGTAGTTTTCTTGTGCGTAAACCACATCGTATAATTGTTGAATTTCTGGGTATGGAGATTCTTCGGCAAATTTTACACACTCTTCGATTAAATCTTTTACTTTTTTGTCTATAGCTTCGATCTCTGCTTCTGTAGCATATTTTTGATCTTTGATTACATCCAAAACTTGGGTAATCGGGTCAATTTTTTTGTACTCTTCGACTTCTTCTTTCGAACGGTATAATTGCGCATCCGACATAGAGTGTCCTCTGTAGCGATATGTTTTCATTTCAAGAAAAGTAGGTCCACCACCGCTTCTGGCTCTTTCGATAGCTTCACTCATTGCTTCGGCAACTTTTACAGGATTCATTCCGTCAACGGGTCCGCAAGGCATTTCGTATCCTAAACCAAGTTTCCAAATATCAGGATGATTTGCGGTTCTTTCTACAGAAGTTCCCATAGCGTACCCATTGTTTTCAACAATAAATACAACAGGTAAATTCCATAACATAGCCATATTGAATGCTTCATGTAAAGATCCTTGTCTTGAAGCGCCATCGCCAAAATAAGTCATTGTAACACCACCCGTTTCAAAATATTTATCGGCATAAGCCAGGCCAGCGCCAATAGGGATTTGACCACCTACAATTCCGTGACCACCATAAAATCCGTGTTCTTTTGAGAAAATGTGCATAGAACCACCCATTCCCTTAGATGTTCCTGTTACTTTTCCTAAAAGTTCCGCCATCACGCGTCTTGGATCAACGCCCATTCCTATAGGCTGTACGTGATTCCTGTAAGCGGTAATCATTTTGTCTTTTGACAAGTCCATAACGTGTAAAGCACCCGCTAAAACGGCTTCTTGTCCATTATATAAATGTAAAAATCCTCTAACTTTTTGTTGAATATACAAGGCTGCAAGTTTGTCTTCAAACTTTCTCCAAAGCAACATATCTTCATACCACTTTAAATAAACTTCTTTTGTAACTTCTTTCATGTTTGTTTTTTATTTTGTAAGATGTTATTTTTTGAAAATAATTTAACTTTTTTCAAATAAAAAGTCAACTATTTTCAATTTGGGAGTTGCAAAAATAACACATTCTGAGGAAGTAGTAAAATTAAAAATACACTTTTAGTACTAAATTTGTTCTTTTTATAAAAACTTTTTATCAAACATAAACGGCAATAGGTTTTTAAGCGAATCCGATTTGTAAATAACGCCTATTTCTCCCATAAAATAAATCTCGATTGGAAAATCTTGTTTGATTTCATATTCGGCTATAGATTGTCTGCAAGAACCACATGGAGGAATTGGTGCGTTAGTTTGATTGGTATCTGATGCTGCTGTTATGGCCATTTTCAATATTTTTGCATCTGGATAAATAGCGCCAGCCTGAAAAATAGCAACACGCTCCGCACATAATCCCGATGGATAGGCAGCATTTTCTTGGTTAGATCCCAAAACTAGTTGCCCGTTGTCTAATAAAAGTGCAGCGCCAACTTTAAATTTTGAATAAGGAGCATACGCATTTTTTCGAACGGCAATGGCTTGTGCCATTAGGTTTTGAATGTCGTTTGGTAATTCAAGAACGGTTTCAAAAACTGAAAATCGGGTTGAAATAATAATGTCGTTCATTGATGTTATTGGAAAAAAAATCCAAACTTCATTGAAATTTGGATTTGTAGTTATTTTTATTTGGACTAATATTCATCGTATTGGTCTCCAAAATTGAAGGTAAGTGAGAATCGTAAGGTATTTTCCAGAGGGTTTCTAACTTTCGATGTCGAGAATAAATAGGAAACATCGACTTTTACTACGTTGTATTTGAAACCCGCTCCAAGGGAGAAAAATTGTCTAGCTCCCTTATCTTTATTCTCTTTAAAGTAACCAGCGCGCAAAGCAAAAGAGTCTTGGTATAAATATTCAGTGCCTAATGAATAAGTAACTTCTTTTAGTTCTTCGCTAAAACCACCAGGGGCGTCAGAGAGGGATTGACCTACACCTGGAAGCCATCCGATGGATTGATAATTTTGATTGTTTTGATTTCTTTCATCGGTAGTAATTGTTCCATCTCCATCCAAATCTGGGTCTTGAGGTGTTGGCACTAATAATTTGCTTAATTCTAAATTTACCGCTACCTTATTATAATCATCCAATATAAAGTCAAAACCAGCACCTAATTTCAAATTGGCAGGAAGGAAGTTGCTGTTAAATTCAGTGTTGTCATAACTCAGTTTTGGACCTAAATTTTGAATATTAAAACCTGCTCTCCATCTTCCGTTGAAATCGTTAAATGAAATTTCTTCTGTTTGAAAAAAACCAGCAATATCTATTGCAAATGCGCTTGCTGCCGATGCGTCTCCTACATCTGAAGCTACTTTTAAATTAGAATTGATATATCGGGCACCTACAGCCATAGAGAATTTTTCGCTCAATTTTAAGGAATACGAACCATCGAAAGCAAATTCGTTTGGAGAAACCGTTCTTGGAACTTCACTTGGATCACCAGTTTCCCTTAATTCGATATTACCCAATCCGAAGAATCGAAATCCAACTGCAAAAGCACTTCGCTCATTTAATCTATTATAATAGTTGAGTTGTCCCAATGAAATATCATTTACCAAGTCAGTAAGATAGGGTGTGTAGCTAATTCCAAAACCTGTTTTATCTATAGCAAAAGCATATTTTGCCGGATTCCATTGTTGTGAATACACATCGGCTGAAGAGGCAACTCCATTGTCAGCCATACCTGCAGATCGGGCATCTGCACTAACTAATAAAAAGGGGACTGCAGTTGTGATAACATTTTTCTGAGCTTTTGCAAATGTAAAAACAAACAAACAGGCAAAAAGTAAAGATATTTTTCTCATTGTTTTTAAATAAAAATTGTACAAATATAGTGTTTAATTAAAGGATAACAAGTTTTTCGAATTTTTCAGTTTTCGAATTGGTTAAATTCGATTTGACGGTAAGCTTATACACATAAACTCCTTTTCCTATTTTATTTCCAAAGTCGTCTTTGCCGTCCCAAGTGATTTCTTTAGACAGAAATCCCTCTGTAGTAACGATTTGGTTTCTTGTCCATACTACTTTTCCGGTTATGGTCATTACCTGAACTTGAACTTCCAGCGGTTCGTAAGGTCTGTTGTGTGAAAACCAAAACTCAGTATAATTAACAAAAGGATTAGGATAATTTAACACATGGGTTAATGTTATCGACTCGTTACCAACGACCACAAACTGAATTTCGGCTGTGATAGGATTGTTGTAAACATCCCACGCCTTGAAAGTCAAAGTATGCAAGCCCGCAGATAAATTTCGCAAAGGAAATCGTAAGGTTCCTTTTGTAAAATCATTCAGAGTGGTCTGATAATAATCGTTTAATATATAAGGATTATCAACGTCTCCATCTAAAATGGCGATTATATCGTGACCTATTCCGCTTGCTGTATTGATGCCGCTTTCGTCTTCAAGATTTGCTAGTAAGAACGGAGAATCATTTGTTGTGCCACCCGAAACAAAAGTTTCATCATTCATATATAACTTCACTCTTGGATTAATATTGTCTGCGACAGCATTTTCATTAATTCCGCCTATTTTTATACTAGTTTCATAACCGGTTTGATTCTCGAATAGTTGATTTTTTTTGGAATAAAAACTAATTTTTCCATTGTTTGACGGGATTCTAATGTCTCTAGGAACAATAAAACTAAATTCAAATCGTCCGTTTACAACTGAGGCATTTCCTCTATAAATCGTTTCTCCTAATATGTTAAAAGGTATAGCGGAACTGTTTCCATCGTTATTCAATGTGGTTCTTGTAATAACCTTATCGAAAATGGAAGTAAGTAATTCTCCGTTGTAATCACTTAGTACAACATTGTTTTCGTCTGTTATTTCGCCGGATAGTTTCATTTTTGCCAATGATTTAAAATCCTCAATGGGTTGCGAAACTGGAATGTCATTTACTTTCGTTAGTTTTATTTTTGGTTTGGCGATGGCGAGCATTAAAGCAGGGTCGCCAAGGTAAAACACCACATTTGTAGATGAATTAGGGTTGCTGTTTTTAGCAAGTCTTAAGGACTCGGCTATCGAAGTGTATTGATTAGAACCATAAGAAAATAAATATTTGCCCAACACATCGTTGAAATTTTCTGCACTAAATTGTCCTATTTCTCTAATGGTAGTAATCATAGAAATTGCGCCACCTTTTGGATTCCAATAGGTATATTCGCCCGCTGTAGGTCTTGAAGGATTGTCAAATCGAGAAAAATCACAAGTTATGGTTATGAATAAAGGGTATTTATACTGATTGCTTAAATTTTGCCCATCCGATTTTTCCCAAAGACGTTCACTAGCTAATCCATCTTCGCCTCCGTGCCCCAAATAGTTAAAAACCAATGCCCCTTTTTCGAAGGCGTTGAATAAATCTGTTCGTGCTTTTGGAAATCTTGCTCCCCCAGCAGAAGCTTCCTGAACATAAGAATCTAATAATATTTTAGTAACATTCAAAAATGGTTTTTCTGACGTGATTTTATCGGCCAACCTATTTTGCCTATTCTGCAAACTTGCATCCGAAGTTTTGTCTGAATCATCACTAACCATTACGTAATTGTTTCTCCAGCTTCCATAAGATTTTACATCGTGGTATTCGATAACTTTATTCACCATTTCTTCTGCTTGTGCTTCGTTATCATTGAGCATTCTCCCCACAGCAATATCTATTCCCCCAAAGAAATTACCAATGTTTCCTTCACTTGCATCCATCAAACCGTAGAAATCATCAGAGGCGTAGGCAGTTTCTCCACTGGTATTGCTGTTTAATGCGTGATATATAGGTACAATATTGGTATTGTTTGGAGTCCTGTTTTTATAATCATAAGAGGCATCTCCAAAAAGGTTGACATATTTTATTCTATTTGCCGATGAAGAAGCATTCTGATAAATGTATTTAATGCAATTTCTAATGGCTGCAATATCTTGTTTTCCTGATGAAAACTCTTGGTAAATTGTTTCAAGCGGAATAACTTTTACATTTAAATTGGAATAGGAGCGGTGAAAATTAGCTAATTTTTCGGCTTGAGTTATTGTGAAAGCGGGCGTAATTATCACATAATCTATATCTTGAAACTGACCTTGGGCGTTTTTAAAAAGAGTTCCCTTCAAGTTTTGATTGGCGATTTTAGTTTTGCTAGTTTTTAAAGGGATATAATAATCCAATGCGTCAATGGCTACATATTTTCGGACTTCGCCGAGATTGGCTTTAAATGAAAATGAGGCCAGATTTGTGTTTTCTGATTTTGTTACATTATAGATATCGGTAACATCCCAGACTTGTGAAATTCCACTTGCACTACTGATTGTATAATTTACAATTCCTAGACTGGAATCTGATAAGTCATATTGAAAAGGAAATTGTTTTCCGTAACCTTGAAGCTTACACTTGGCTCTGAGTATAATTTTATCAAGATATCCTTTAGAACCTGGCACACCATTGTTGTTATAAGACAATTTAATTTTAACACTTTCTGAACTTGGAAATGTTGTATTATTTGGCAAAGAGGCACTATTGAATAAAATGCCGGAATATTGAACCAGTGCTGGAAATGACAAAGTTCCTATGTCTTGTCCGTTTGCTAAGACCTTAAACGAGGTAGTTGTAAAAGCGGCTGAAGCAGTATTAATACTCAGTTTTATGGGGGAAGAAGTGTCTATGTTTGGGAAAGTAAACGAAAATTCTTGATCCTGATTGATGTCAAATACTTCGCCAAACCAATGTCGACCTAGTTTTCCTATATTGAATAAGTCAACTTCGTGAAATTGACGGTTGTCAAATGTGGTTAAATTCAAAACACTATTTCCAGTGGGTTGAACCATATTTGAGATTCTTTTTCCATCGCTACCCTGAACCGTAATGTAGTAATAAGACTTCGTATCGTACAAATTATTGTTGGTTTGACTTTCTTCACTCCAAGTATCAACACCCTCGGCATAAAATAATATGTAGTCCTCATTGTTAAAAACACCATCGCTTTCACCAATAATTTGAATGGCATTTTCAGTTAAATCAGTGGGATAATAAGTAGCATTAGATAAGGGTAACATTCGGCCACCATTTCCGAAAATTTTTAACTTTTTTGGATCGATTCCATTAATATTTAGACCTAATTGTTGTAAAAAGCTTCTTGAAATTTTATAAACTCCCGATTTTTCTACATAAAATTGATACCACTCCCCCGATGCTAAAACGGAATTTTGTATTTCAGTAGTTTTAGTAGTCTGCATAGTTCTGGAAGAGCTATTACCACTCGTAGAATACGAAAATGATTTTATCCGTTTGTATCCAGATTCATCTTTAATTATTGGATTGAGGACTAGAAAAGTTTGTTTTAAGTCTCTTGATTCGTTAAATTTCAATGCTGCAGATGGTGTATTCTGGATGTTCACTATATCTAAGTCGCCTAGTTGTGAAATAGTTATTGTCTCGTAAATCAAATTATTAAT
Source organism: Flavobacterium sp. (assembly GCA_043770265.1). Taxonomy (GTDB): domain Bacteria; phylum Bacteroidota; class Bacteroidia; order Flavobacteriales; family Flavobacteriaceae; genus Flavobacterium. The sequence goes on from JAYVIK010000296.1 coordinate 9,709, forward strand.
ATTTACAGTATTTCCTATTGAAGGTGCTGATTCTGTAATATTTAAAATATAATCAATCCCTTTTTTTGAAGGATTATAACTAAAGCTGTTGCCTGCAAATTGAGGTATGTTAATTTTAAAATCACCAATTGATATTTCTGTCTTTTCAAGCCACTCAATTTTAACTTCGCCTTTTGTTTGTGCAAAAGAGGCTAAAGGAAGTAGGAATAAATAAACTAATAGTAGTCTTTTCATAGTTTTGTAGAACGCAATAATTAGTAAAATATTACGGGCAGTAAAAATATATTATTTCGTGTTATTTTAATAATAAATAATATAAATTTGCGTTCGTGTTGTATAATTTGTCCACAAAAGAACAATTCAATTTATTAAATGAAAAATGGTGTTGCGGTTTAATGGTTAATTATTATATTGCACCACTGAAATTATTACCTACTTAAGAATATGAAAGTAAATAAAATTATGACCTTACATTTGATGGTATCAATGATATTGATTGTTGGTTTTTCAAGTTGTAGTAAAAAATCCAGTTCAAACAATACATCTAGGGCTACAGGTTGGAATGCATCTGGTGTGAAATCATCTGGAAATAAGAATCAAGAAGCTGGTCCAGGATTGGTTTTTGTTGAAGGAGGAACTTTTACAATGGGAAAAGTAGAAGACGATGTTATGCACGATTGGAATAACACACCGAATCAGCAACACGTTCAGTCCTTTTATATGGATGAGACAGAAGTTACCAATGCGATGTACCTTGAGTATCTGGATTGGACAAAAAAAGTATTTTCACCAACCGAAGAAAGATTTAAAGATATTTACAATGGTGCAGTACCTGATACTTTGGTTTGGAGAGACAGATTGGGTTATAACGAAACGATGACTAATAATTATTTAAGACATCCTTCTTATTCAGAATATCCTGTTGTGGGTGTAAATTGGATTCAAGCTGTTGAATTTGCCAAATGGAGAACAGACCGTGTAAATGAAGCATTGTTAGAAAAAAGTGGTTACATTAAAAAGAATGCAAAAACAAATGATGTTTCTGCTGATGCTAATTTTGATACAGAACACTATTTGAACTCTCCAACAACGGCTTTTGGAGGCAATGCTGATATAGTTATTGCTGGTGGTAGAAACGCAAAGAAAAATAAGAATCCAAACACTGCAACTAAAAACTCAAAAAACAGTAGGGTAAATGAATTTAAACCAAGTTATGCAACGCTTTCTTCTGGAATCCTTCTCCCTGAATACCGACTTCCTACCGAAGCTGAATGGGAATATGCAGCTGCAGCCGATGTTGGACAAAGAGAATTCAACATATACAAAGGACAGAAAAAATACCCTTGGTCTGGAAGTTATACTCGTTCCGGAAAAAGACAAACTCAAGGCGATCAATTGGCCAATTTTAAGCAAGGAAATGGTGATTATGGCGGGATAGCCGGATGGTCTGACGATGGTGCTGACATTACCAATGAAGTTAAAAAATATCCAGCAAACGATTTTGGATTGTATGATATGGCTGGAAATGTAGCCGAATGGGTTATGGATGTTTACAGACCAATTATAGATAACGAAGCCAACGATTTTAATTATTTTAGAGGAAATCAGTACACTAAGAATAAAATTGGCAAAGATGGAAAGATTAAAATTATTGGTAAAGATAGTATTCAATATGCAACTTTAAGTAACGGGAAAAAAGTAGCTACTAGTTTTCCGGGTCAAATTGCACAAGTTCCTGTTGATGAAAATGAAACGTATTTAAGACAAAACTTTGATAAAAGTGATAATGTTAATTACAGAGATGGTGACAAGCAATCGACAAGATACTTTAGTTTTGCAGATTCTGAGTCCGACGCCAAAAAAGGAAAAGAGGATAAGTCCATGTACAATTCCCCTAAACACAATGTTTCGACGGATAGTTTAGGAAATATGGTGAGAAAATATGATAAAAATAATAAAAGAACAACTCTTATAGATGACAATGTAAGAGTGTATAAAGGAGGATCTTGGAGAGACAGAGCCTATTGGTTAGACCCAGCTCAAAGAAGGTATTTTCCTCAAGATATGGCGACAGATTATATTGGTTTTAGATGTGCAATGTCTAAAGTTGGAGCAAAATCTGTTAAAAGAAAATCAGCTAGAAATTAATTTATTCTATAATATCTATAAAAGCCCTTTGATTAGGGCTTTTATTTTTTAATATCATTTTAGTATGGACATAGCATACATTCACAGCTTGTTTTTAAAATGCAATTCAATTTCAATCGACACTAGAAAGATTGAGCCAAATTCTTTATTTGTTGCTATTAAAGGCGAAAATTTCGATGCTAATACATTTGCTCAAGAGGCACTCAAAAAAGGGGCTTCTTGTGTACTAATTGATAATGAAAATTATTTTGTTGATCACAGAACTGTTTTAGTAGATAACACTTTAATTGCTTTGCAAGAATTGGCAAAATTTCATCGTCAGTTCTTAAAAACACCCATAATAGCTCTTACTGGAAGCAACGGAAAAACGACTACTAAGGAGTTGATAAATGTAGTTCTTTCTAAAAAATACAAAACAAAAGCTACCGTTGGAAATTTGAATAATCATATTGGCGTTCCACTAACATTATTATCTTTTAATAGTGAAACCGAGTTTGGAATTGTAGAAATGGGTGCCAATCATAAAAAAGAAATCGAATTTCTTTGTGATTTGGCTTTACCGGATTATGGCTATATTACCAATTTTGGAAAAGCACATTTAGAAGGTTTTGGCGGAGTAGAAGGCGTTATCGAAGGGAAAAGTGAAATGTATAATTATCTTTCTCAAAATGCCAAAGTGGCGTTTATCAACTTAGAAGATAAAATTCAAGTTGCGAAATCAAAAAATTTAAAATCGTATTCTTTTGGGGTTAATAAAGATGAGGCAAATGTCAATATTAGTTCCTTTGCTGCAAATCCATTTGTTGAAATCCATTATTCCGATTTTAGTATTCAAACTCATTTGATTGGATTATATAATGCAAACAATATAAATGCAGCACTTACTATTGGAAAATATTTTGGCGTTGATGACAAGGAAATAAAAGAAGCTTTAGAAAGTTATATCCCTGAAAATAACCGTTCTCAGCTAGTTACGATTGGGACCAATAGGATTATTCTTGATGCTTATAATGCCAATCCAAGTAGTATGGCAGTTGCTATAGAGAATTTTTTACAGTTAGAAGACACAAATAAAATCATGATATTGGGAGATATGTTTGAGTTAGGAACTGAAAGTTTTCAAGAACATAAAGCGACAGTCAATTTACTTTTAGACTCTAAAGATGTGACTTTTTACTTGGTCGGAAAAGAATTTTACAGCCATCGAGTAAACAGTAGCAATTTTCATTTTTTCGAAACCTTTGATGGTTTTTCGGAATATTTAAAAGGAGTAAAAATTGAAAACAGTTCAATTCTTATAAAAGGTTCCCGAGGAATGGCTTTAGAGCGAACACTTCAATTTATGTAAATTCCTAATATATATACAAAAATTTTCAATTTCACAACGAGTTTCTTAATATCAAATGGCATTTATTTTCTATTTGGTCTTTTTGATTTTTTAGAATCATTCTGGCAAGTATTTTTCCCATCAATTCAAAATTTGTCGAAATGGTAGTTATTCCATTTTCGACTATTTTCTTTAAAGGGGTTTCATTATATGAAATAACGCCAAAGTCACTTCCTAAAGCTAGATTCTGGAGTTTCGATTTTCCGATCACTTGTACCAAATCTCTGTCGTTTGGAATGATATATACTTCTCCTTTTTGTATGTCCCTATTTTTAAATTCTGTAATCACTTCATGCTTGAATTTGTAATCTTTGCAAAAATTATCAAACCCAATTTTCATTCCTAATGGTTCCTGAAATCCCGGAAATATAAGGATGAGATTTTGGTATTTATATAATTTATTTTTTCCAAGAGTTAAGCAATTATAGATGTCTTTTTGATGGTTTTGATATATTGCAGGATAGGATAATAATTCGGGATTTGTTTGGTCTAAAATATAAACTTCATTCACTGGTAGGGTTTTTATTGCTGTTGCTGCACCATATAAATTTGTTGGCATTATAATATATTTAGTGTAATTTCCATTACTATCATCGATTAGTTTTTGAAAGACTTTGATGTTAAAATGATGGAAGAAAATGTCCACCTGAATGCCTTTTCCAACATTGACAAGGAAAGAATTGTAGAGGTCTTCTTTGAAGCTATTTAGTTCATCGAAAAGTAAAAAAATTCGATGTTTTATATTGATTTCAGTGCTTTTTACATAGTACCCCTTCCCGAGAATAGAGTAAATAATGCCTCTTTTTTTGAGTTCTTCATAAGCTTGCAAAACGGTGTCTCGCGACAAAGAAAACTCAAGACAAACTTTGTTTATCGAGGGTAGTTTTTCGTCTTTTTTTAGGTTTCCATCTTCTATTATTTTTTCAACAGAAGTGATGATTTGCTTGTATTTGGGTATGCCTTTGTTGTTTTGGATTTGTATGAATTTCATTAAGTAATATTTTTTTTTGCAATTTACAAAACAAACTGGTAGGTACTGGTATGTAAAAGTGAATAATTATTTTATATTTGTTTTTTCATATTTATTAAAAAAAGAATGTAAATAAAACACATGTTGTATTTTCAGACTATTAATATTATGAAATTATTTGATTCAAATACAGAAAAGCATATTATCAGTTTTCTTAAATTAACTTTTAGAATACATTCAAAAATAATATAATTAAATGAACAATTTCATTTTCTTTTTCTGAAAACAACAGTAAATTATGCTTTATTTTTTTAATTATTAAATTTAGATAGGTATTTCTAAAGAAAAAAATAAGTATCAATCGATTTAATTTAGATTTTCACAATAGGTTTTCACTTAAAATATAATACTTAAAATTATGAATGAGATTTTAGTAAAGAACACCACTGATTTTTTCCAAAAAACATTTAATTCTGTTGCAGACAAAGTAGTTTTATCTCCTGGAAGAATAAATATTATTGGCGAGCATATAGATTATAACGACGGATACGTTTTGCCAGCGGCTATTGATAAAATTATTTGTTTTGCTTTTGAAAAAAACAATACAAATACGGCCAACATTTATGCTATTGATTTAGATGAATCTGTTGAAATAGATGTTTCAAAAGAGGCTCAATTGACTGATGTAGTATGGACCAATTATTTGCGCGGAGTTTTGTTACAATTGAAATTGAAAGGATTTAAAGTTGGCGGTTTCAATTGTTCTTTTAGCAGTAATATTCCTAGCGGTTCGGGTTTGTCCTCATCAGCTGCTTTAGAATGTGGTTTCTTATTTGGTATCAATGAGATGTTCAATTTGGGAATAAAACCCGTAGATATCGCTTTGATGGGACAAAGCGCTGAACATTGGGTAGGAATCAATTGTGGAATTATGGATCAGTTTTCTAGCGTAATGGGTTTAGAAAATAAAGTGATAAAAATAGATTGCCGAACTTTAGATTATACCTATCATGATGCCAATTTTGTTGATTATTCTTTAATATTGTTTGATAGCAACGTAAAACATTCATTGTTCACCTCCGAATACAATAATCGTCGAAATGAATGTAATGAAGGTTTGAGTATTATCAAATCGAATTATCCTGAAATTGAAAGTTTCCGAGACTGCAATGTGGAACTTTTAATTAGATTGCATTCTAAAATGTCTGACAATGTTTTTAAAAGAAGTTTATATGCAGTAAAAGAAATCAAACGTGTCATTCAAGCTTGTGAAGCCTTAGATAAAGGAGATATCAAAACATTAGGAAAATTAATGTTTGAAACCCACGATGGATTATCCAAAGATTATGAAGTAAGCTGTGATGAACTAGACTATCTAGTAAATTTGGCAAAAGCTGAAGATGATGTAATAGGCTCCAGATTAATGGGAGGCGGTTTTGGCGGTTGTGCCATCACTTTAGTGAAAAAAGGAAGTGAAGCTGTAATAAAAGAAAAATTCACCAAGCTGTACTTAAATAAATTTAATATCGATTTGAAAATTTATGATGTAAAAGTGTCTAACGGAACATCATTGTATAAAAATTAATTAAAATGAAATGCCCAGATCAATCGTTATTGAAACAAAAGAAAATGTTTACAGGCGTTCCATCCTCCAATAAAAAACAAATATTACATACAGATGAAAAAATTTGATATTTACGAAGATCCTCACAGAAGATTTAATCCGCTTATTAACGAATGGGTATTAGTTTCGCCACATCGAGCAAAACGTCCTTGGCAGGGTCAAAAAGAGACGGTTGCCAATGATGGAAGACCTGAATACGATCCAGAATGTTATTTGTGTCCAGGAAATGTTCGTGCCAATGGAGAAATAAATCCACAGTACACGAGTTCTTTTGTATTCGACAATGATTTTGCAGCATTAAAACAAGAAGAAATTGATTTTGACGAAAGCACATCGGGCGGATTCTTTACAGCAAGACCTGAAAGAGGAATAGCAAAAGTAGTATGTTTTTCACCTAAACACAATATTACTTTACCAGAAATGGATTTGCCAACAATTGAAGAAATTATTCGTACTTGGCAAAGAGAATACACCGATTTGGGAAATGTAGATTACATCAATTACGTTCAGATTTTCGAAAATAAAGGCAGTGTTATGGGATGCAGTAATCCACATCCACACGGACAAATTTGGGCGCAATCTTCCTTGCCAACACAAATCGAAAAAACACAAACTAGCTTAAAAAATTATTTTGATAAAACGGGAAGCAATTTACTTTTGGATTATTTAGCAAAAGAATTAGAAGCCAAAGAACGTATCGTAATTGAAAATCAACACTTTGTTGCCTTGGTTCCTTTTTGGGCAATTTGGCCATTCGAAACAATGATTGTTTGCAAACGTCACATAACAAAAATAACGGATTTTAACGACGAAGAAGTGGCAGCTTATGCTCTTACTCTTAAGCAATTAACAGCTAAATACGATAATCTTTTTGAAACTTCATTTCCTTATTCTTCTGGGATTCATCAAGCACCAACAGATGGACAAGAGCATCTAGAATGGTTGTTTCACATGCATTTTTATCCACCATTGTTGCGTTCGGCTTCGGTCAAAAAATTTATGGTTGGTTACGAAATGATGGGAGAATCGCAAAGAGACATCACTGCTGAAAAAAGCGCTCAAATGTTAAGAGATTTGTCTGACATACATTATAAAAGCAAATAAGAAATGAAAATATTAGTAACAGGAGGTCTTGGGTTTATTGGCTCGCATACCGTTGTCGAATTACAAAATGAAGGTTTTGAGGTGGTTATAATTGATAATCTTTCTAATTCTTCTGAAGAGGTTTTAAAAGGAATTGTTTCCATTACAGGAAAAGAACCCATTTTTGAAAAGTTAGATTTAAGACAAAAAATAGCTGTTAAAGATTTTTTTCAAAAGCATCAAGATATTAGCGGCGTAATTCACTTTGCTGCTTCAAAGGCCGTTGGCGAAAGCGTTACCAATCCGTTGTTGTATTATGAAAACAACATCTCCTCTTTGGTTTATTTACTACAAGAATTAGAAAAAAAAGAGAAAGCTCATTTTATTTTCAGTTCCTCTTGTACGGTTTACGGTCAAGCCGATGTTATGCCTATTAATGAAAACGCATCAATTAAACCTGCAATGTCTCCCTACGGAAACACCAAACAAATTGGTGAAGAAATAATTACAGATGTTTCTAAAGTTAGCAATATAAATGCTATCTTGCTGCGCTATTTTAATCCGATTGGAGCACATCCCTCGGCCGAAATTGGAGAATTGCCAATAGGAGTGCCACAAAATTTAGTGCCATTTATTACACAAACCGGCATTGGGTTGCGCAAGGAATTGATGGTGTATGGAAATGATTATCCAACCGCTGATGGGACTTGTATTCGCGATTATATACACGTCGTAGATTTAGCAAAAGCACATGTAGTTGCTTTGCAACGTCTTATAGAACATAAAAATACAGATAAAATAGAAATTTTTAACCTCGGAACAGGAGTAGGAAGTTCGGTTTTAGAAGTGATTAAAAGTTTTGAGAAAGTAAGTGACAAGCCTTTTCCATACAAAATTGTCGATAGACGAGATGGTGATGTGACAATGGCTTACGCAAGTACCGACAAAGCAAATACAGTTTTAGACTGGAGAACAGAATCTTCTTTAGACCAAGCTGTAGAAAGTGCTTGGAAATGGGAACAAAAAATAAGAACTAAGTGATTCTATAACTTTACAACTATTTATTATTAACCAAAATTAAAAAACCAACAAAACGATTATGAACACATTACAAACTGCAGACTATTTAGTCTTCCTTGTTTACTTTTTTATAGTAGCGGGATATGGTTACTGGATTTACAAACGAAAACAAACAGCTTCTCATAGTGCTTCACATGATTATTTCTTGGCTGAAGGATCACTTACTTGGTGGGCAATTGGGACATCACTAATCGCTTCAAACATTTCTTCCGAGCAATTTATTGCGATGTCTGGAAATGGATTCAAAATGGGTTTAGCAATTGCAACCTATGAGTGGATGGCAGCTTTGACATTGATTATAGTAGCTGTATTTTTTATTCCTGTTTACCTAAAGAATAAAATATACACGATGCCGCAATTTCTTCATCAAAGATACAACAGCGATATTGCTATGATTATGGCAGTTTTCTGGTTGTTATTGTATGTTATAGTAAATCTAACTTCTATTCTTTATTTAGGAGCTTTGGCAATCAATGGAATTTCTGGAATAAACCTCGATTTGTGTATGTATGGTTTAGCTTTTTTTGCCATTATTATTGCCCTCGGTGGAATGAAAGTAATTGGTTATACCGATGTTATTCAAGTTGTTTTTTTAATTTTTGGAGGTTTGGTAACAACCTATTTAGCATTAGACAAAGTGGCGGAATTAAATGGTCAACACGGAATGTTACAAGGTTTCAATTATATGATGGATCAATCAGGAGACCATTTTCACATGATATTTCAAAAAGATAGCCCAAATTTTCCGAGTTTGCCTGGACTTACAGTATTACTTGGGGGAATGTGGATTGTTAATTTGAACTATTGGGGTTGTAACCAATACATTACTCAAAGAGCTTTGGGTGCTGACTTAAAGACCGCTAGAAGTGGAATTTTATTTGCTGCATTTTTAAAATTATTAATGCCAGTGATCGTTGTTTTACCCGGAATTGCAGCCTATGTCATTTATATGAAAGGTGGTTTGCAAACCGAATTGTTAGGTCCTGATGGAGTTTTAAATCCAGATCGTTCATATCCTGTTTTATTAAATCTATTACCTGTAGGACTAAAAGGACTATCCTTCGCTGCACTTACTGCTGCAGTTGTAGCTTCATTAGCTGGTAAAGTAAACAGTATCTCAACTATTTTTACATTGGATATTTACAAGAAAAAAATTGATGTAGATTGTAGCGAAACGAAAATGGTTCGTGTAGGTAAATGGGCGGTACTTGTCGCAATGTTATTAGCCGTTGTCATTGCTCCACATTTAGGAATTGATAAAAAAGGAGGATTCGAGTTTATTCAAGAATATACAGGATTTGTAAGTCCGGGTATTTTCGCAATGTTTATATTAGGGTTCTTTTGGAAGAAAACAAGTTCAAATGCGGCTATGTTTGCCACAATTGGAGGATTCGTTTTGTCAGTTGTATTTAAGTTCTTGCCTAAAATGATGAATTTAGAATTTTTACATTCAACTGGTTTTTCAGCTTTAGTTCAACAAGAAGATGGGACAAGTATTTATGAAATTCCATTTTTAGATCGTATGGGATTTGTATTTGCAATTTGTGTGGCTGTTATGGTAATCATTAGTTTAATAGATGATAAACGAGGCATAAAATCTAAAGGTTTGGAAATTGACTCCTCTATGTTCAAAGTAAATAATGCCTTTTTAGCTGGATCATTAATTATCTGTGGAGTACTTGTCGCATTATACTCGATTTTCTGGTAGAATAAAGCTATCACAAATGAAATTTATTTGAATTCTATAAAAAAAACTTCAGGGTGACAATCATCTCTGGAGTTTTTTTATAGCAAATTCTAATATTCAGAGTACTATTTGTAAGACGTAAAAATAAATGAACAAAAAGATATAATGCAACAATCGGAAAAATTCAATACAGCAATAGATAATCAAGAAATAAACCTTTTTACTATAGTAAACAAGAATGGTTTTGTTTGTCAAATCACTAATTTTGGTGCGAGAATTGTTTCGTTTTTTGTGCCAATTAATGAAAAAAAAATTGATGTTGTTTTGGGACACGATTTCGTAGAAAATTATCAAAACGATGATTTTTATTTAGGCGCAATTGCTGGTCGATATGCCAATAGAATTGCCAAAGGTAAATTTTCTTTAGACGGAAAAGAGTATTCGTTGTTTGTTAATAACGGTGCAAATGCACTTCACGGGGGCAAGCAAGGATTTGATAAAGTAGTTTGGAAAGCCCGCCCATTTTTGAATGATTTACTCGAAGAATCTATTGAGTTAAGCTATCTTTCCAAAGATGGCGAGGAAGGTTATCCAGGAAATTTGCAAGTAAAAGTGATCTACACTTTGACACATGAAAATGAAATAAAAATAGATTATGAAGCGGTGACAGATGCCAAAACGATTTTGAACCTAACCAATCATGTTTATTTCAATTTAAAAGGAGCGGGTGAAGAAACTATAATGTCGCACGATTTGGTTCTAAATGCAGATTATTTTACGCCTACCGATGCTGGTGCAATTCCTACGGGTGAAATCCGAAGCGTAGCAAATACTCCAATGGATTTTAGAACTTCGCATAAAATTGGAGAGCGAATTGATGAAGAGTATATTGAATTAATTCAAGGAATTGGCTACGACCATAATTGGGTTTTAAATAAAGAAAACAATGAATTAAGTTGGGCAGCAACAGTTTATGAAGCTTCTACTGCAATTGAGTTGAAAGCTTTCACTACCGAGCCAGGAGTGCAGTTTTACTCAGGAAATTATTTGGATATAAAAAACGGAAAAGTCGCTAAATTATATCCGAAACGTTCAGGATTTTGTCTTGAAATGCAGCATTTTCCAGATTCTCCAAACCACGATACTTTCCCAAGCACTGTATTGAATCCGGGTGAAATATACACTCAAACCACAATTTATAAATTTGAAGTCAAATAAAGAAGCATAGATTTTATGTTGTAAATAGTAGATTCCATTGTACATTTGTAGCCAGAAAACAACCTTTAGGGTTGATATTCTTTACGAATAGCAATTGAAAAAGCCATTCTGAAAAGAGTGGCTTTTTTAAAATTATAAAAATAATGTTATGGCACATAAAGCAGGTTTTGTAAATATCATCGGAAATCCAAACGTTGGAAAATCAACCTTGATGAATGCCTTCGTTGGCGAAAGATTGTCCATCATCACATCAAAAGCGCAAACCACTCGACATAGAATTCTTGGGATAGTAAATGGCGAAGATTTTCAATTGATTTTGTCCGATACACCGGGAATCATCAAACCTGCTTATGAAATGCAGGAATCGATGATGAACTTCGTGAAATCAGCGTTTGAAGATGCCGATATCTTGATTTATATGGTCGAAATTGGTGAACAAGAACTGAAAGACGAATCGTTTTTCAATAAAATCATCCATTCTACAATTCCAGTTTTGTTGT
>JAYVIK010000297.1:0-2660 GCA_043770265.1 Flavobacterium sp.
ATTAGAACGCACCCAATATTTAGAGCATTCAGTGCCTTTGTACTTAACTTCTAGTTTTGTATTTGAAGATGCCGAAGATATGCGTGCTTCCTTTGCCGATGAGAAAGATAGAAATATTTACAGCCGTTATAGCAATCCGAATACCAACGAGTTTGTGGACAAAGTTTGCCAAATGGAAGGAGCAGCAGCTGGTTTTGCTTTTGCCTCTGGAATGGCAGCAGTTTATTCTACCTTAGCGGCTTTGCTGAATTCAGGCGATCACATCGTTTCGGCAGGAAGTGTTTTTGGTGCGACACACTCTTTGTTTATTAATTATTTTCCAAAATGGAATATCGAAACCACTTATTTCGATATTAACAAACCCGAAACTATAGAAAGTTGTATCAAACCAAACACAAAAATTCTTTTTGCCGAATCGCCAACCAATCCAGCGGTAGATATTATTGATTTAGAATTGTTAGGGGGTATTGCCAAAAAACACAATTTGATTTTGATTATCGACAACTGTTTTGCAACGCCTTATTTGCAACAACCTATAAAATGGGGAGCCGATTTGGTGATTCATTCGGCGACCAAATTAATGGACGGTCAAGGTAGGGTTTTGGGCGGAATCACTGTTGGTGATACCGAATTGATTCAAAAAATCTATTTATTTTCTCGATTGACTGGTCCTTCTTTGTCTCCGTTTAATGCTTGGGTTTTGTCTAAAAGTTTGGAAACTTTGGCCATCCGCTTGGACAGACATTGCGAAAACGCCTTAAAAGTAGCCGAATTTTTAGAACAACATCCCAGTGTACGTTTGGTAAAGTATCCGTTCTTGAAATCACATCCACAATACGAAATCGCTCAAAAACAAATGAAATTGGGCGGAAACATTGTAGCTTTCGAAATCAAAGGAGGTCTTGAAGCAGGAAGAACTTTCTTGGATAAAATAAAATTGTGTTCGTTATCCCCAAATTTAGGAGATACTAGAACCATTGTTACGCATCCAGCTTCAACAACGCATAGTAAATTATCTGTCGAAGAACGGTTGGCAGTAAGTATTACCGATGGTTTGGTTAGAGTTTCTGTTGGACTGGAAACCGTGAAAGATGTTATTGGGGATTTGGAACAGGCTTTGGCTTAAAATATTAGAACTTGTTAGCAATGTCAAAGTTTTAAACTTTGACATTGCTTTCGATTTTATTTACGATATTTGATTGCTGATTTGTTAACTATTAGCGATATATTGTTATGAAATTAAATCTCATTTCTCTTGGTGTATTTTTATTGATTTTCATCAATTTGAGTTCTTGTAATCATTCTAAAGTAGATTATAAAAGTTCAGCGTTAGATGCTTATAATGATAGTGTCTCTAAAAGTAGGAAATTAGAGAAATTGAATAATTTAAAACTTTTAGAAATTCCAATAGATTATATTTCTATTATTGAAATAGAACAACCCGTTGAATTGAATAGGAATTTCAAAAGAGAATTTACCGATTCTATTGTTAAAAGTCGAAAGGTAAATGTTAGGAATTCAAAGGAATCACAAAAATTTTGGTACGAGTTACACAAAGCCAAAATAGGTCCAATAGATAGAATAGACACTATTAAATATGGGTTTTTTAAGAATTATCAAGCTGCCATATACATTGATAATTTGTATAGTAGTTGTTTTGAAGAAGGTTATTGGATTGCTTTAACTGTCGATAATGGGAAAAATTGGAAAAAATATTACACTGGTCTTACAGTAAATAAAAAGTTTTATTTTAAGGAAAATTCTAAAATCACTCTTTTTAAGAATTCTCAAACTTTACAAATTGAAGCTGCAACTGTTAGAAAAGTAAGTGATAGAGTGATAATGTTAAAACCAGAGGAATTTGCTATTGTAAAAGATAGTATAGCTGTTTGTTTTGATATTTCAAAAATTACACTAGATTCCGATAATGATGGATTAACTGATATCGTTGAAGATAGAATGCTCTTAAATCGTTATAATTCCGATACAGACGGAGATGGCATTATTGATTCTAAAGATAAAAACCCAAGATTTAAAACCAATAAAACAGCTAAATCAATTTTGTACGAAGTTTTAATGGAAAGTCATCTTTATTATTCAGCTGACAGCTATCGTATTGATTTGCTTAATTTGCCAACAATAAACAAATTTAATTTTAGCAAAGAAAGACAAGATTTAGTTTCAATATTTGTAACAGATGATAAAGAAGTACTGGGATTAGAATTAAATTGTGAAACATTGATAATTATGTCGTCCAAAGAATATGAGAAGTATAAACTAAAGTATCCTTTTTCTTTTAGTAAAAGAGATTATTCAAAAATGTTTATATGTGATGATGAAAATCATATTTATTTAATTGAAACTTCAGGCTGTTCTAGTGGTTCTACTTATTTAATTAAAAAAAATGATACAGGATGGGAAGTTTCATTTTTTGGAGGTTACACCATCTAAAATCATTACTCATCATTTGTAAATCAAACATTAAAAATGCTCTCAAAAAAAACAAAATACGAAATCAAAGCATTGACTTTTTTGGCGCGCCAAGAAGATCAAACTCCTGTAGCTATTGCTGATATTGCAAAAGCGGAACATATTTCACTAAATTTTTTGTCACGTACTTAACCAATTATTATACTATTTATTCTAGTTTTAATAATTTA
>JAYVIK010000298.1:0-21334 GCA_043770265.1 Flavobacterium sp.
AAATAAAAAAGACCCAAACAATGTTTGAGTCTTTGTGGAGAATATCGGATTCGAACCGACCACCTCTTGCCTGCCAGGCAAGCGCTCTAGCCAAATGAGCTAATCCCCCAATTGCAGGGGCAAATATAACATTTATTTGCAGCACAAAGCAAATTTCGAAAAAAAATATCTTGCTTCCCTTAATATTTTTAACTTTACATCAAAATCTGTGAAATGACATCTCAAAGCTCAAACGGTTCCCTAAGCACTACTATCGAAAATAAAATTGCAACCCTTGAATTTGGGCATCCTGCGAGCAATTCTTTTCCAAGTGATTTGCTTGAACGTTTGAAAAATGAACTGAATGATTTAAGTAACAATTCAGAAGTTTCTGTGATTGTTTTAAAAAGTAGTGGTTCGGGAGCATTTTGTGCAGGAGCTTCTTTTGATGAACTTTTGGCAGTTTCAAATCAGGAAGAAGCTACTAAATTCTTTTCGGGTTTTGCTAATGTGTTGAATGCTATGCGCAACTGTTCGAAAATAATTATTGGTAGAATTCACGGAAAAGCCGTTGGCGGCGGAGTTGGCATTATTGCCGCTTGCGATTATGCTTTGGCAACCACTGGAAGTTCCATAAAATTATCGGAATTAGCTATCGGAATTGGACCTTTCGTAATAGAACCAGCCGTTAGTAGAAAAATCGGGAAAAGCGCTATGGCAGAAATGACTTTGGATACAGATTGGAAATCGGCAGCTTGGGCAAACCAAAAAGGATTGTATGCCAAAATATTTGAAACCTCAGCTGAATTAGACATAGAGATTACAGCTTTCGCCAACAAATTAGCAAGTTACAACCCAGAAGCTTTAGTAGAAATGAAAAAAGTATTTTGGGAAGGAACCGAAAATTGGGGTACTTTATTGTACGAAAGAGCTGGAATTTCAGGAAAATTAGTGCTTTCGGATTTTTCGAAAAAAGCATTGAAACAACTAAAAAAATAAGCAATGACACACTTCATCTTACTTTTGCAACAAGTTAATATTGAAGAAAAATTAAAAAATTCTCCCGATAGCGGATACCAAATTGGAGTACTCATTGGCTCGTTTCTTCCACTCGTTTTATTGGCGGGTGCTGCTTACTATATGTATTATCGTGCGAAAAAAGCAGACAGAAAGGAGTAGATTCACTAAATTTGCACTCAAATAAAAACAGCATGAGCAAAATCAGGATTACAAAGCAGTTTGGTTTCGAAACCGGTCACGCCCTTTATGGCTATGACGGTAAATGTAAAAACGTACACGGACACAGTTATAAATTGTCGGTTACAGTAATTGGAGAGCCTATAAATGACATAAATAACGTAAAAAACGGGATGGTAATTGATTTTACCGACTTAAAAAAAATCGTCAAAGAAGAAATTGTCGATCAGTTTGATCACGCTTCGGTTTTTAATAAAAATACGCCTCACGTCGAATTAGCCAATGAACTAGCGTCTCGTGGTCACCACGTAATTTTAGTTGATTATCAGCCTACAAGCGAAAATATGGTAGTCGATTTTTCGAAAAGAATCATCGGCAGATTACCTGAAAATATTAAACTTTTCTCCTTAAAATTGCAAGAAACCGAATCTTCGTTCGCTGAATGGTTCGCATCGGATAATTAAACCAAAATTTGTTCGAAAAAGTTGCGACCTGTCAATTAGAAAAAAAATATGCAAATCACACCCAACAAAAAAATATATTTCGCTTCCGACCAGCATTTTGGTGCGCCAACTCCTGAATTGAGTTTTCCCAGGGAACAAAAATTTGTGGCTTGGCTCGACGAAGTCAAAAAAGATGCGGAAGCTATTTTCTTGTTAGGCGATTTATTTGATTTCTGGTTCGAATACAAAACCGTTGTTCCTAAAGGTTTTGTGCGGGTTTTGGGTAAATTGGCTGAAATTCGCGACAGTGGCATTCCAATTTATTTCTTTGTGGGCAACCACGATTTATGGATGAATGATTATTTTCAGAAAGAGTTGAACATTCCTATTTATCGAGACAATAAAGAATATACTTTCAACGGAAAAACCTTTCTTATTGGTCACGGAGATGGAAAAGGACCTGGTGACCACGGTTACAAACGAATGAAAAAAGTATTTACAAATCCGCTCTCGAAATGGTTGTTCCGATGGCTTCACCCCGACATTGGCGTCCGATTTGGTCATTACCTTTCGGTAAAAAACAAACTGATTTCAGGTGATGAAGATGTGAAATTTTTGGGAGAAGAAAACGAATGGCTCATTTTGTATTCTAAAAGGAAACTAGAAACCAAACACTACAATTACCTTGTTTTTGGGCATCGTCATTTGCCCATGAAAATCTCCGTTGGCGAAAACTCGGAGTATGTGAATCTAGGTGATTGGATTGGATATTTTACGTATGGTGTTTTTGATGGCGAGACTTTTGAGTTGAAAAAGTTTGAATGAATTTTAAAAGCTATTAATTAATTTCCAGAATTAGGTAATTTTACTTTCTTTCAAAAAAAATAGCAAAATCCAATATATCCCAGCAGCAACAGGAACAGCCGTCATTAACCATCCGCCCAAACCACAAAGTAACTCAAACGAAAGTTGGCTCAGGGTTTTGAAAAAACCACTTTGAAATGAACTAATAATCTCTTCAACCGTATGGTGATGTTGTGGAACAGAAAAAATAAATTCGCCCACATGTATAAAAGGAATTATCATTAGAACCTGAATAGGCCACATCAAATAACTCAACGAAATCATTACGGGTAAATTCAATTTCCGTTTTAATGAAACAGCTGTAATTATAAAAGTACTCACCCCAAGAATCGGAATAATCGAAATTAGTCCAGACAAAATAATACTCTGACTTAATTGCTTTGGCGTTAAACCTTGTTTTAAAAGAGCGGTGGTTTTATCTTTTACTTTATTTAAAATAGTTTTCAATTATTTATGATTTTCATGTTCCTCCAAATCTTTTTGCAAATCTAGATTTCTAAATCCTGGTAATTTAATTCCTGTAAAAACTACGATTAAAAGCGTCATGCTACCGCCAAAAACAACCGCAGAAACAGTTCCCATCAACTTGGCTGTCAACCCACTTTCGAAAGCACCCAATTCATTAGATGAACCTACAAAAATTGAATTCACTGCCGCAACTCTACCTCGCATAGAATCGGGTGTTTTGAGTTGCAAAATCGTTTGACGAATCACCACCGAAATTCCATCGGTAACACCACTCATAAACAAAGCAAAAACCGACAACCAAAACCAAGTGGAGAGTCCGAAAACAATAATACAGACACCAAAGCCAAAAATAGCCGCCAACAATTTGATTCCCGCATTTTTATAAAAAGGCAAATGAGCCGAAACAAACATAGTTAGCAAAGCACCGACAGCCGGAGCTGCTCTTAAAACTCCAAACCCTTCAGGTCCTACTTTCAAAATATCTTGAGCAAAAATCGGCAGAAGTGCCACCGCTCCACCAAAAAGAACTGCCACCATATCGAGTGTCAAAGCTCCTAAAATAGATTTATTGGTATAAACGAATTTCAAGCCTTCCTTCAAACTTTCCATTATAGGTTCACCAATTTTTGGATTCAAGATAGGCTTCTTAGAAATTTGTGTCAATAGCATTAAGGCAAAAATGGAACATGCAAGAATGGTACACATCGACCAATGTACACCAATAAATGTAATGGAAAATCCAGCTACTGCTGGGCCAACAACCGAACCGATTTGCCAAACGGAACTACTCCAAGTAGCGGCATTTGGATAAACATTTTTTGGAACGATTAAGGACATCAATGAAAAGATAGTTGGCCCCAAAAACGCACGAACTAATCCTCCTAAAAAGACCAAAAAATAAATAGAATACAAAACGGCATCGGTTGACCAATCGCTTACTACTCTCGGCCAAGTCAATAAAAACAACCCAAAACTTATTATTGAAAATCCTAAAATACATTTTAGAAGCATTCCTTTTTTTTCCTTCTGATCCACAATGTGTCCTGCAAACAAAGCCATTCCTATAGCGGGAATTACTTCCATTAATCCTATCATCCCTAAAGAAAGTGCACTTTTGGTTAAGCTATATACCTCCCATTCGATAATTATAAATTGCATAGACCAGGCAAAAACCATAACAAATCGCAACAACAAAAACAGATTGAATTCTCTATATCGCAAGGCTGCGTAGGCATCTCTAACTTTTACTTCCATAATTTTTATTTCGTATCTTCTAATTCTTTGTAGAACTTTTTTTCTGTGTTTCTTCTAAATAAATACCAATTTTATGTGTTCGCAACAAGTACGGAGACATTTCAGACTTGCCAGAAAGGTAAAATCCAATGGCTCCTGATGCTTTTTTGGGCATGTGACAATCGATACAATTGTCTTTTAATGAAACTCCGTGAGAAACTTTAGTAGTGCAAAAGTTTTTCTTGACTTCACTATGACAACTCAAGCATTTTTGGGATTGTCTAGACAGACTTTCTTTTGCAACATTATGAGAATCATGACAGCTTGTGCAATCCATGTTTTTACTTTCAAGAAAACATTTACTTTGAGAAAGTAAGCCATATTGATTTCCGTGTACATCGGGATTAATGTTCGTACTTAGAGCAGCTTCGTTATAAAAATCAGCCATTGTATTTCCGGGAACAAATTTAAAACGAGATTGCAAATTTTCGGCAGCAGAATGGCAAATTACACATCCTGCTAATTTTTGTTGTGTGTTGAGTAATTTGTGAGAAACGATATGTTTGGCTACTTTTAATTCTGGATTTTTTTGGTGATAATCCACATGATCTTTGGCTGGTCCGTGACATCGTTCGCAATCGATACCCAAAACTAATGATTCTTTTTTCATAGGTTCCAGTTTCATCTCCGTGCCAAAATAATTTTCTGAATCTGTATTTTTATGCTTGAGTTCCAAGTTTGAGCTATGGCATTCAAAACAAACTGTTGTAACGGGTGAATCAAAATAAGGTTGATTACGCGGATAACCCGGACTTGTACCCCAATTATTTGCCGTTGTGTAGTAAGACAAGGGTAGTTCATATACATTATCTTTTTCCCAAAACAAGGAAGTTTGTGCGTTTTTTGCTCCCATTACAATATCAAAACGATAGGCTTTTACTTCTTTTCCGTTTTTGTAATACACCTGAAATAATTCGTTATTTCTATTTTCCATTACAATTTTTGTGTCCTTGTCATAAATATAGGTGTTATGACCTAGACTAAAATTTCCCAGAACATTTTTGATGGAAGCTGATGCCGATGCTTTATAATGCGAACTTTTTAGCGCCTCATTATATATTTTTGGATGACATTCCATACAGCTTTCCGAACCGGCATAAGTAACACCTCTTGGGTCAATATATTCATTGTCTTTGTTGATGCAATTTGACAAAAGAAAAAGAAACAGAAAGGGCAATGAAACCGAAAATAAAGATTTGATAATTCTTTTCATTTGTGCAAATTTACTTAATATCTTTCAACCGCAATTGAACGGAAGTTTTACCATTCCATTCATTCTCATCTATACAATAGACCGCTTCAAAAGGCTTTTTATTCGTTGTCAATTCCATTTTATCACCTAATCCAAAACCAATGGCCGCCATTCCTTCCGAATTATTTTGACGAACAAAAAGTTTTAAATGCTCTCCATCAGCACCCAATTTTTGAGCATAACCCGTATCTTTCACATTTTGGGTCAAGAAAATAGGTGTCATATTTTGAGGTCCAAAAGGTTCGAATTGTTTCAAAATCCGAGTCAGTTTTGGTGTAATATCCGATAAATTAATTTCGGCATCAATCGCAATTTCTGGAATCAACATATCAGGATGAATCGTTCTTTCGACTTCTTTTTCAAAAGCATTTTTGAAAGCCAAATAATTTTCTTCTAATAAAGTCATTCCAGCTGCATACATATGTCCGCCAAATTGCTCCAGATGTTCCGAACAAGCTTCCAAGGCATTATAGACATCAAACCCTTTCACAGAACGTGCCGAAGCCGCATATTTATCGCCGCTTTTGGTAAAAACTAAGGTTGGACGATAATAGGTTTCTATCAATCGCGAAGCCACGATTCCAATCACGCCTTTGTGCCAATCTTCTTGGAAAACAACCGATGTAAAACGTTTTTCTTCGTTATTTTCTATAATCTGACTAAGGGCTTCTTTAGTAATTTGCTTGTCTAAGTCTTTCCTTTCGGAATTATAGGCTTCAATTTCAGACGCAAATTGTTGCGCTTGTTCAAAATCAAATTCTGTCAACAATTCCACTGCGTGATTCCCGTGTTTGATTCGTCCTGCAGCATTGATTCTTGGGGCTATGATAAATACGACATCGGTAATATCTAAAGTTTGTTTTTTTATTTGATGAACCAAAGCTTTAAAACCTGGTCTTGGATCCGAGTTGATGACTTGCAATCCAAAATAAGCCAAAATTCTATTTTCACCCGTCATTGGAACAATATCAGCGGCAATTGCAGTGGCAACCAAATCCAGATAAGAAGTCAAATCTTCGACGGTTTGGTTTCGGTTTTCACCCAATGCCTGAATCAATTTAAAACCAATGCCGCAACCACACAATTCATCGTAAGGATAATTGCAATCTTCCCGTTTTGGATCTAAAACCGCCACGGCATCGGGCAACGAATTCCCCGGTCGGTGGTGGTCGCAAATGATGAAATCAATGTTTTTTTCTTTGGCATACCCCACGTGATTAATAGATTTTATACCGCAATCCAAAGCAATAATCAGCGAAAAACCATTGTCATCGGCAAAATCAATTCCTTTGAAAGAAATACCATAACCTTCGTCATAACGGTCTGGAATATAAGTAGCAACATTCGGATAATACGTTTTCAAATAAGACGAAACTAAGGAAACTGCTGTTGTTCCATCTACATCATAATCACCAAAAACAAGAATGTTTTCACCGTTTTCAATTGCCAATTCGATGCGTTCGACTGCTTTATCCATATCCTTCATCAAATACGGACTGTGCAAATCGGCTAAAGTTGGACGGAAAAATTGCCGTGCTTCTTCATACGTTTCAATACCGCGTTGCACCAAAAGCGTTGCTACAAATTCCTCCACGTTCAAAGCTTCAGCAAGTAATTTCACCTTTTCTTCAGAAGGTTTTGGTTTAATGGTCCAGCGCATAATTAATTACGTATTGAGAATTTCAAATTCTGATTTGGTGTGTTTGACAAATTTAGTTTAAAATTAGCTAACTAATTTAAGGCCAAAAAAAATTAACCGCAGATTCGCCGATTTTATAAACTATTGAAAAAAATCTGTGTTAATCTTTGTAATCTGTGGCTAAAAAATTAGAAGCTAAATCAAAATCGCAGTACTTTTGAATATCTTTTTTAATCAATCAAAATGCAAATTCAAGGACAAATTGTAGACATCCAAAATAAACGGATTTATGCTGGTGAAATCACTGTCGAAAACGGAAAAATCATTTCAATAATCGAAAAAAATCACGAGGTGCAACATTACATTATGCCTGGATTTATCGATTCCCACATTCATATCGAAAGTTCTATGCTCGTTCCTTCAGAGTTTGCAAAAATTGCCGTGCTTCACGGAACGGTGGCTACGATTTCCGACCCACACGAAATTGCCAATGTTCTCGGTACAGCAGGTGTTTATTACATGATTGAAAACGGTAAAAAAGCGCCGTTGAAATTCCATTTTGGCGCTCCTTCTTGTGTTCCTGCAACAAATTTTGAAACTGCTGGAGCGATAATTGATTCAGATGGAATCAAGGAATTAATGGCTTCGCCTGATATTTATTATTTGGCAGAAATGATGAATTATCCCGGCGTTTTATTTGATGATGCCGAAGTTTTAAAGAAAATTGATTGTGCGAAACATTTCAACAAACCCATTGATGGTCACGCACCAGGATTGCGAGGCGAACCGATAAAAAAATACATTTCGGCAGGAATTACAACAGACCACGAATGTTTCACTTTTGAAGAAGCCGAAGAGAAATTATCGCTCGGAATGAAAGTCCTCATTCGCGAAGGAAGTGCCGCCAAAAACTTTGAAGCACTCATCGATTTACTTCCTGAAAATTATGAGAATATGATGTTTTGTTCCGATGACAAACATCCCGACGATTTGATTGTGGGACACATCAACTTGCTTTGTGCTCGTGCTGTTGCCAAAGGCATTGACGTTTTCAAAATCTTGCAAGCAGCTTGCGTAAATCCCGTGAATCATTACAAAATGAACGTGGGTTTATTGAAAGAAAACGATGCAGCCGATTTTATCGTAGTCCAAGATTTAGTCGATTTTAAGGCACAACAAACCTACATCAATGGCGAATTAGTTGCTGCAAATGGCGAATCTTTTGTAAAACACATTCCTTTTGAAACGCCTAATAATTTCAATATTACTTTTAAAGAAATCAAAGACTTCGAAGTTTCGGGTTCAGGTTCAAAAATCAGGGTAATTGAAGCTTTAGAAGGGCAATTGATTACCAATGAAATTCATCATCAATCATTAATCGTAGATGGAAAAATCGTTTCTGACACGGAAAATGACATATTGAAAATGGCTGTTGTTAATCGGTATCAAAATACCAAACCAGCAATTGCTTTTATCAAGAATTTTGGATTGAAAAAAGGAGCGATTGCTAGTTCAGTAGCACATGATTGCCATAATATTGTTGTGGTTGGAACTTCTGACGAGGAAATTTGCAATGCCGTCAACCTGATTATTAAAAACACGGGCGGAGTTTGTGCTGTAAATGGCTCTGAAAGTAAAATGTTAGCCTTACCAGTTGCGGGAATTATGAGCGACAAAAACGGCTGGGAAACCGGGAAATTATACCAAGAAATTGATGAGATGGCAAAAGAACTGGGGAGTAATTTGAAAGCGCCTTTCATGACGCTTTCGTTTATGGCTCTATTAGTTATTCCCGATTTGAAATTATCCGATAAAGGATTGTTTAGCGGAAATACTTTTTCATTTGTTGATTTGGAAGTGAAATAAATCTGCTTGAACTAGTAAAAACCTAAAAAAAATTATATATTTGTAACATATTTGTTTCAGTAAATAAAATAAATCGATTTAATGAATCAATTAAGCTACAATAAAAATTGGTACGCAATGACCGACAACGCTATTATTGAAGTGCTTTGTAAAAGCATTAAACAAATGCGTTTAAATAAAAACATTTCTCAAGAAGAACTGTCTTTAAAATCTGGCGTAAATAGAGTAACTATAAGTCGGATGGAAACCGGAAAAGCCATTAATTTATTAACTTTAATTCAATTGCTTCGTGCTTTAGAACAATTGGACTTGATTGGATATTTGAATGTTGAGCCCGAAATTAGTCCAATACTACTGATGGAACTGCAACAAAAATTGCGTAAAAAAGCTTCTTCCCCAAGAAACAAACTTCTATAATTATGGTTGCAATTGCCGATGTAAAAATTTGGAATAAAAAAGTGGGAGTTGTCCTTTGGAACGAACAAAAAAACCTTGGTGTTTTTGAATTCGACAAATCTTTTTTGAAACTCGGCTTGGATATTTCGCCAGTAATGATGCCTATTTCAGAAGCCCAAAAAGGCAATAGGATTTTTTCTTTTCCGATGTTGAATCCTGAAACTTTTAAAGGATTGCCAGGACTGCTTTCGGACAGTTTGCCTGATAAATTTGGAAATCTAATGATAGATGCTTGGTTGGCGCAACAAGGTAAGATTAGTAGTGATTTTAATCCTGTTGATCGCCTGTGCTACATTGGAAAACGAGGAATGGGAGCTTTAGAATTTGAACCTGCTAATAACGTTGCTATCGAAAACTCAAATCCTATCCAAATTCAAGAATTGGTAAAATTTGCCAAAGAAGTATTAGAAAACAGAAGTGATTTTCATACCAATATTGATGATAAAAAAGGATTTTCAGATATGTTACAAGTAGGAAGTTCCGCTGGTGGTGCAAGGGCAAAAGCGATTATTGCCTACAATGAAACGACTGGTGACGTGCGCTCTGGTCAGGTGGATGGTCTTGAAGGGTTTGATTTTTGGTTGATAAAATTTGATGGTGTGACAAATCAGCAACTTGGCGACCCAAAAGGCTATGGCAATATTGAATATGCTTATTATTTGATGGCTTTAGATTGTGGAATTACCATTTCTGAAAGCAAATTAATGACCGAAAATGGTCGTTCCCATTTTTTGACCAAACGTTTCGACAGGCAAAATAATCAAAAAATTCATATGCAAACTTTGTGTGGATTGGCGCATTTTGATTACAACCAACCTCGAATTTATTCTTACGAACAGGCTTTTCAAATACTGCGACAAATGAAATTGTCTTATTCCGATATGGAGGAATTATATCGCAGAATGGTCTTTAATGTAATGTCTCGCAACCAAGATGATCATACTAAAAATATTTCATTTTTGATGTTTCCTGACGGAAAATGGCAGCTATCTCCTGCTTATGATATTACGTATGCCTATAATCCTGATAATTTTTGGCTAAAAGCGCATCAAATGAGTGTGAACGGAAAACGAGAAAATATTACTTTGGAAGATTTGTTGGCTGTTGCCAAAAATGTAAGCATCAAAAAACCCAAAATAATTATTGAATTGTGCAACAAAGTGCTTTCAAATTGGAAAGAATATGCAGAAAAATCTGGGATTGACACCACTCAAATTACCCAAATAGAAAGTCAGATTATGCGTTTTTAAATTGTAACTTTTATTAATCATAAAATACATTTATGGCTTATTTTGAATCATAAAAGTTACAAAAAAATATTTTTTATTTGAAATTATCCTATTTCAAAACTAAAGCTTCTCCTTCAAATCGAATCCCGTCCCATCCTAATTTTATAAAATTACGGATGTTTTGGTGATTAGTTCCTTCTATATTTCCTAACACTTCTTCAAAATAATAGGCACCAAAACAAGCTAATGTTTCGGCTTGTGATAAGTTTTGCAATTGGGCAAAAGCAAATAATTTGCAAGAACCAGAGTTTTGTCCTGCTTCATTGTGTTGTGTTCCATTACTGAAAGCCGTTGGTGTAAAATCGTAATTTTCCTCGATTACGGCAATGGTTTCTGGAAATGTAATTGAGTTTGGTGTTTGTTTTAATTTTTCTAAAAAGGATGTAATGCTCATTATTATTCTTCTGTATTTTTTTTGTTTTCTTTAACTGTTATTTTCCCCCCAACCACAACCACAATTTCTCCTTTTGGTGGTTTGTTTTCAAAATGTGTTAACACTTCTCTTACCGTTCCACGAACATTTTCTTCGTGCAGTTTTGATAATTCCCTTGAAACACAAATTGGTCGGTCTTCGCCAAAATAAGTAATAAATTCAGCTAATGTTTTGACTAATTTATGGGGAGAAACATACAAAATCATCGTTCTAGTTTCTTCGGTTAGCGCCAAATATCGTGTTTGTCTTCCTTTTTTGTCGGGCAAAAAACCTTCAAAAACAAATTTATCATTGGGCAAACCGCTATTGACCAAAGCGGGTACAAAAGCTGTTGCGCCAGGCAAACATTCTACATCTATTTTGTTTTCTACACAAGCGCGAGTCAATAAAAATCCTGGGTCAGAAATCGCCGGAGTTCCCGCATCCGAAATCAAGGCGATGGTTTCTCCAGCTTTCAAACGAGAGATTAAGTTCTCGATTGTTTTGTGCTCGTTGTGCATGTGATGGCTGTGCATGTGCGTGCCAATTTCGAAATGTTTCAATAATTTTCCGCTGGTTCGGGTGTCTTCAGCGAGAATCAAGTCGACTTCTTTCAGAATTCGAATGGCTCGAAAAGTCATATCCTCGAGGTTGCCAATGGGCGTTGGGACAATATATAATTTACCCATTTATGCGAATTTTTTCTCAATGATTGCTATAAACCGTTGTTCATATTCTTCTTTTCCTTGCCAATCACTATAATCTGGTTTTACCATATCTTCGATAAAATTTTGCGCTTCTTCAAAACTGTCGAAAGTAATTAATTGGTTCATCACTCGGTTATAATCTTCGTCGCTATTGCCAAAAAGATGTTTTACAAAAGCAATTCTATCATTCAAACCGATGGATATTCCTGTGGTTGGTTTATCAACTGAAACAACATTTTTAGACTCAATATCTTTTGGACTTACTTGAATTTCGGACAAAAGATCTTCTTTTTCCTTTTGAACACTTGCTTCTTTTGGAAGATCAAAATCCAATGGATTTACTTTATTATGATCCACTTTTACAAAATGCGCTTCCTTGTAATCTACACCTAATAATTCTTCAAAAGAAATTTGAAAAGACTCTGCTTTTTTTGGTGTTTCTGGGATTTCTTCTGGTTCAACATCCAGTTCAAAAGCAGGCAAAAACCCAATTTCTTCTAATTTTACTGGTTCTTCCTCAATTATTTCTTCTCCTTCACCCTCTTCGTCAGGTTCTGTTTCGTTAAATTCAACTTCGGCTAGTGGAGTACTTTCCTCCACCGCAATTTCATCTTCGTGGTTTTCCTGGTCAACAACTTCCTCTTCGATAATTTCTTCTTTAGCGACTTCTTCTTCAGTAATTTCCTCCTCAACAACAGTATCAGCAACAATTTCTAACTTTGTCGTAGCTGGTTTTACATCCGATAAATGATTTTCTTCGAAAAACTGCTTCATTTTTGCCACAACTTCTGCTTGCCCGATAGTTGGTTTCGCGCCTTCAAAATGTTCTTCAACAAATTGCAAAATCGCCAATTTTTCATATAACCTCCTTGTTTCAATACACAATTGATTGACATCGGATTTGTTTTTCATTTGCAAAACTCTGTGAGCAATGCTCATTAAGTCGGCTTCCAATTTTTTCTTCATAACTTTTGAAATTATAGTGAGTAAGGTGTGTCTTTTTTAATAAATTTGTTTCTTTACAAAGTAATAAAAACTAATCCTTTTTAAAGGCAGAAAAATACAAAATGTTTCTCGAAAATACAGTAAATCATAAAGAACAATTTGGTTGGATCGAAGTTATTTGCGGTTCGATGTTTTCCGGCAAAACCGAAGAACTCATTCGTAGACTTAAGAGAGCGCAATTTGCCAAACAAAAAGTAGAAATTTTCAAACCCGCCATTGACACTCGTTATCACGATGAAATGGTCGTATCACACGATGCCAACGAAATTCGCTCTACACCAGTTCCTGCTGCAGCCAATATTGCTATTTTGGCACAAGGTTGTGATGTCGTTGGCATTGACGAAGCGCAGTTTTTTGATGACGAAATCGTGAAAATTTGTAATGATTTGGCCAATCAAGGCATTCGTGTTATTGTTGCCGGATTAGATATGGATTTCAAAGGCAATCCTTTTGGCCCCATGCCAGCCTTAATGGCCACAGCCGAATATGTGACAAAAGTTCACGCTGTTTGCACTCGCACCGGAAATCTAGCCAATTATAGTTTTAGAAAAACCGACAACGACAAACTCGTGATGCTCGGCGAAACCGAAGAATATGAACCTTTGAGTCGTGCTGCTTATTTTTATGCGATGAAGAATGGCCTCCCCCTAACCCCCTCCGAAGGAGGGGGAACCGAAACAAAAGAAAGCAATAAGAAATAAAATGACAAACCCCTTCAACTGTAAGGATTTTGAAAGGGTTTGTTGTTTTAGTTAAAAATGGACTCCAACTTAAAATCCAATTCGGGGAATAATTTGCTTTGAATATTGTCTTCTTCAATCAAAGGGTGCATTCCTATAAACTGGTTTTCTTTTAAAATATAAATAAAAACCGTTTTGTCCGCTGGATTTACAATCCAATATTCTAAAACGCCTGCTTCTTCATACAAATCAAATTTATACTTCATTTCTTTATTAGAATTTCCCGGAGATAGAATTTCTATAACTAGATCAGGAGCACCAATTGCACCTCGTTCATCTATTTTATTTTCGTCACAAATCACGCACAAATCGGGTTGCACTACGGTGTAAATTTCTTGATCTAATTTCGATTTTTTCTTGTCCAGCAGTCTAACATCAAACGGAGCAATAAATAATTCACAAGAATGTTTTTTGAAAGCAGTAATCATAATTCCTGTCAATTTTCTTGATATTCTTTGATGATTGGTACTTGGCGCAGGACTCATCCTGAAAATCTTGCCTTTTATTAATTCAAGTTTATCCTGAAATTGCCAAGTTAAATAATCGGCATAGGAATATTTTTTATCTAAATCCAGTAAATTAATGTCCGTTATCATAAGGATTAGTTTTTGACAAAGTTAGTAAAAAAAACAAACCCCTTTTTAATTGGATTAAAGAGAGGTGTGGTTTTTTTATTGCCGATAGATTTAGTAGGAGGAGTTGAATTTTATAGTGTGCATTTGGATAAAAACAAATACTTATCCAAGTACTGTTGTTCGTTTTTAATATTTAGGTCTTTGTTTTGTTCCTCTAAAATTCACAATTTCGACAGCCTGTTTTTGGGTGTTTACTCTGTAAACCAGATAATTATTCTTATCAACAATGGCTTTGTGAAGGTTTTTGTAGGTTTCTGATTTTGGAAATTGTTCTGGATTAAGACTTATTTGTTTACTTACTTGTTTTATTTTCTTTTCTAGTTGCAAAATTTCTCTTACCGTCCATTCTGCTTCTAAATAATTTAGTACCCTTTCTAATCCTTTGTCTGCTTGTGACGTCCATTTTATTTCTAATGCCATTTTGCAAATTTATCCATTACGGTTTCGTGACTTACAAATTCATTAGTATCCGCTTGGGA
This sequence comes from Flavobacterium sp., assembly GCA_043770265.1. Lineage (GTDB taxonomy): Bacteria > Bacteroidota > Bacteroidia > Flavobacteriales > Flavobacteriaceae > Flavobacterium. The sequence goes on from JAYVIK010000298.1 coordinate 14,725, forward strand.
TATACCAATTTCTATTTCTGCTTGTTCCTCAGCTGATAATTCGGTAAACCAATCCTTTTTATTAGCCTTTAAAAAATTCTCAAGTCGCTCTAAAAGATTTTCATCTACAGTGTCCAACTCTTGTATAAAACTATATTTTCTAGCTGCTAAATCCATAACATTCTCCTTTATAAGTGTTCTACAAATATACAAATTCTGTTTTATAGTGCTGCTTTTTTTATTTTTTTCCGACGAAAACAAGCGTTCTAGGTTTTGCTTTTTAGTATAATTGAGATTTGATATCTTTTTTACAAGTTATCAAATCTTGCTAGTACTATAAAACAAACCTCTTTTTAATTGGATTAAAAAGAGGTTCGTGTAGATTTAAAATTCAAATAATTAATTTGTAGAAACATTATTTCCAGCATTAATCAAAGTTTGTTTATCTATAATTCCCTGACCAGTTGGTGGAGCTGGTGGAGTTTGATTGCCTAAAACTATGTATTTCCCAGTTGCTGGTGTTGCCGTTAAAAACTTATTTAAAATAGAGTTTGTTTCTTTTCATTTTTGTGACTGCATTTAACAATTAATTAATTTAGTAAGTTAGCTATTACAAAGCAAAGAAATATTTTTCTTAACTTATTTTCAATTGTGTTCTAATTTTTATCTATTTTGTTCTAAATAAGAACTAAAAAGAATAAGCTATGAAAGCAAACATTGGTTATAAAATCAGAAAAGTGTGAGAATTAAAAGGCTTTACGCAAGACTTTATGGCGAGAAAACTAGAAATGTCGCAACGTGCTTACAGCAAAATCGAAAACTACGACATCAAACTCGATTGGGGCCGAATTGAAGATATTTCTAAAATACTAGATATAGAACCTACAGATTTGGTTTCTTTTGACGATAGTTTGGTTTTTAATAATTGTACTAATTCCGGTAAAGCTCATATAATGAATAATAATTTTCCTGAAGAGTTAAAGAAAAGCTACGAAGACAGGGTAAATCATCTCGAAAAAGGAGTCTTATTTTTAAGAGGGTTATTAGAAAAAAACTAATCTTATTTCTTGTACGGTTTTATTCTTTATATTTGTACGTACATAAAATAATTTTTTTATTATGAACACTAAACTCACTTTAAAGTTAGACAAAAACGTCATTGAAAAAGCAAAAATTTATGCTGCTGAGCATAAGCACAGCCTCTCATTTATGGTGGAAAATTATCTGAAAGCCGTTACTTCGATGGAAAAAAAGGAAACAAAAGATGAAATTAAAATTTCAAATCTTGCAAAATCTTTTACAATAACTGAGGAAGAGGCTAATCTTGACCTTGATTATAAAAAAGAATTGCAAGAAATTTTATCTAAAAAATACGACTTATGAAATTGTTTTTAGACACAAATGTAATCCTTGATTTGATCATTAATAGAAAACCATTTTTTGAAGATATCGCAAAAATTGTTACTCTTTACGAAGAGCGAAAATGTGTTTTGGCAACATCTTCGGTTTCATTTGTAAATTGCAATTACATTTTAGGTCAAAACATAAAAAAAGAGAAAGTTTTAGATAATTTAAAAATATTAAGGTCGTTTTGCTCCATTTTAGAAGTTTCACAATCAGAAATAGATATTAGTTTAAACTCAAACTTTAATTGTTTTGAAGACGCGGTTCAACATTATTGTGCCTTAAAAAACAATTACGATTATATTATTACAAGGGATTCTAAAGATTTCAAAAACTCCGAAATTCCTGCATTATCACCCACAGAATTTTTAGCTTTAATAAAATTCTAAAATAATTCCCATTCCTTTTTTATTTTTTATAACTTTGATTCAAATTAAATTACAATGGACTTACAAACTAGAAAAATATCATTTGTTCAAGAATTTCTTTCTATTCAAAGCGAGGAGGTAGTTTCTCGTTTAGAAAAATATTTAAAAAAAGAAAAAGAAATCATCTTAGACGATGAGTTTAGCCCGATGACTTTAAAAGAATTTCAAAGCAGAATCAACCAATCGATGGAAGACTCAAAAAACGGGCGAGTTATTGAAACAAATAAATTATTGGAAGAGATTAAAAAATGGAGCTGAAGTTCAAAGTGAATTGGACTGTATTTGCTAGAGGCGAATTACATAAAATATTTCAATATCACAAAAATAAATCTAGTTTAAAAACTGCAAAAAACACTGCAGAAGAAATTTCAAAACAAGTACTAATACTTGAAAAATTTCCATTTGTAGGACAAAAAGAAGAATTGTTAGAAGATAGCAAAGAGGATTTTCGTTACTTTTTGTGTTTTAATCATAAAATTATTTATTACGTAAATTTGGAAATAAATTTAGTTGAAATTGTTGACATATTCGACTGTCGTCAAGAGCCTTTAAAAATGAAAAGAACAAAATAATGTATTTTTAAATTTTTAAATTTTCTTGAAAATGATTTTACTATGAAAAACCTCGAAAAAATTCTCAACGCTAAAAGAGTTGGAGACCATAACGGCGCAATTGACAACATTTCCATCGACAGTCGCTCTTTGCAAAACAATAAAAACACCTTGTTTTTTGCCATTGTTGGTCCTAATAATGATGCTCACATTTACATTTCAAACTTAATCGAAAAAGGCGTTCAAACCTTTGTTGTTACTCACATTCCAGAAGAATTATCTAACAAAGCCACTTTTTTGGTTGTCGAAAACACCTTGGATGCTTTGCAAAAATATGCGAGTTATCACCGAAGTCTTTTTAAATTTCCAGTTTTTGGATTGACGGGAAGCAACGGAAAAACCATCGTAAAAGAATGGTTGAACTTTCTAATGAGTCCAGATTTCAACATTATCCGAAGTCCCAAAAGCTACAATTCGCAAGTGGGTGTTCCATTATCAGTAATTTCTATAAATGACAAACACAATTTGGGCATTTTTGAAGCGGGAATTTCGAAAATGAACGAGATGGAAAAACTGGAAGTCATCATTAAACCAACCATCGGAATCATTACGAAAATTGGTTCAGCACACGATGAAGGTTTTGAAGATTTGGAGAAAAAAATCACAGAAAAACTAAAACTTTTCAAACATTCGAAATTAATTATTTATCAAAAAAACAAAACGGTCGATGCGCTTATTGAATCTAAAATAAAGACCTTTTCTTGGAGTTTCAGCGATGAAACTGCCGATGTTTTTATAGCAAAAAAAGCAATAGAAGACAAAACTATTTTGCAAATTCGAAGTGGTAAGGATAATTTTGATGTACAAATTCCTTTTCAAGATGAGGCTTCGATTGAAAATTCCGTCACTTGTTTGATGGTTTTATTGAGTTTTAAATACGACAAGAAAACCATTCAAGATCGAATGCAATGGTTGTATCCTGTTGAAATGCGGTTGAAAGTCAAAAACGGAATCAATAATACAACACTTATTGACGATAGTTATAGTTCTGATTTTCAGTCTTTAAAAATCGCTTTGGATTTTCTGGAAAGCCAAAAACAATACAAAAACAAAACGCTAATCTTATCGGATATTTTTCAAAGCGGTTTGTCTAATGAAGAATTATATACGAAGGTTGCCCAATTAATTAAAAACAACAAAATCAATCGTGTTATTGGAATTGGCGAAACTATTTCGGCATTCAAACACAAGTTCAGCAACTGCAACACTTTTAAAAGCACGGCCGACTTTTTTCTGAATTTCAACTATTTGAATTTTGTCAACGAAACCATTCTGATCAAAGGAGCAAGGCATTTTCAGTTTGAAGAAATTGTTGCTGCTTTAGAGGAGAAAACACATGAAACGGTTCTAGAAATCAACTTGAATTCCATTAGTCACAACTTGAGTTTTTACAAATCGAAACTAAAACCAACCACCAAAATGATGGTTATGGTCAAAGCTTTTGGGTATGGAAGCGGCGGATTTGAAATTGCCAAATTGCTCGAACACCATAAAGTAGATTATTTGGGCGTGGCTTTTGCCGATGAAGGAATTTCTTTGAAAAATGCTGGAATAACTTTACCAATAATGGTTTTAAATCCTGAAACCACGAGTTTTTCGGCAATCATTCAACATAAATTAGAACCTGAAATATACAGTTTAAAAGGATTAAACGCTTTCCTTCAACTTGCCGAAAAACGAAAACTGAAACACTTCCCTATTCATATCAAACTCGATACAGGAATGCACCGTTTGGGTTTTGAAGAAGAAAATTTAGACGAATTAATTGCAGTTTTAAAAGGCAATAAACTCATTATTGTAAAAAGTATCCTATCTCATATGGCCACAAGTGATGATTTACAACATCAAGAATTTGCAAATTCACAGATTGCTTTATTCGAAAAATTATCATCTAAATTAACTACGGAATTACAAATTAAACCCATTCGTCATATCTTAAACACTTCGGGAATTAGTAATTTTCCAGAATCACAATACAATATGGTTCGCCTTGGTATTGGGCTTTACGGCGTTTCCAATGATGTAGAAGAGCAAAAATATTTGGAAAACGTAGGTACATTAAAATCTATTATTTCACAAATTAGAACTATTCAAGCAGGCGAAAGCGTGGGTTATGGAAGACGATTTGTTGCTGATAAACCCACCAAAATTGCCACAATCCCAATTGGTTATGCCGATGGGATTTCAAGACATTGGGGAAATAGCATTGGTTTTGTAACCATAAATAATCAAAAAGCAACCATCGTTGGCAGCATTTGTATGGATATGCTAATGGTTGACATCACCGAAATCAATTGTAAAGAAGGAGATTCGGTGATTATTTTTGGCGAAAGCCCAACGGTTTCTTTCATCTCTAAACAATTGCAAACCATTCCTTATGAAATTCTAACTAGTATTTCCCAAAGAGTAAAAAGAGTTTTTTATAGAGAATAATTATTAAAATTATGTTAAAGTAATTAAAAAAATTATTAACTTCGTTTTACGATAAAAAAAAATTTTAACTAAAAATTTATTAATTATGGGATTTTTTGCAGATTTTAAAGCCTCTTTAATGAAAGGAGACGTTTTGAGTTTAGCAACCGCGGTTGTTATTGGTGGTGCATTTGGCAAAATTGTTGGCTCTGCTGTCGATGATATCATTATGCCTATCGTAGGATTAATTACTGGAGGTATAGATTTTACTCAAAAATTTATTGCCCTTGATGGAAACAGTTATGCTGATTTAGCTGCTGCGAAAACTGCTGGAGCAGCCGTTATGACATACGGGAATTTAGTGCAAGCTATTATTAACTTTGTTATTATTGCTTTCTTTATTTTTGTTGTTTTAAGAGCTGCTGAAAAAGCCAAAAAGAAAGAAGTGGTTGCTGTCGCTGCACCAGCTGGTCCAACTCAAGAAGAATTGCTTACACAAATCAGGGATTTACTGAAAAAATAATACCGATTGTGTTTTGCTTCGCCTGTTCGCTATCGCTCGGGTCAATATAATCCATTAATCCCGAAGCTTCGGGAGGATTATTTCCAAACTATATAGGCATTATACAGGAAAATTATCTGATTAAGGATTACACAAAGTATCAATTTCCGCTGCATTATATATTCTAACTAAACCACGCTTTACGGCGTGGTTCTTTTGTGTGTTACAAATATAACAATTTGTTATTTTTTGTGAACGTGCTTGTTTAAATCTGAATATTACTTATTTTTGTATCTCAAAATTAAAAATAAAATTTAAAATAAAGAATATGAAACTTGCAGTTGTAGGAGCCACTGGAATGGTTGGCGAAATAATGTTGAAAGTAATAGAAGAAACAAATTTTCCTTACACCGAATTAATCTTGGTAGCTTCTGAAAAATCAGTTGGGAAAATTATCGAATTCAAAGGGCAAAAACACACCGTTGTAGGATTACAAACCGCAGTGGATATGAAAGCGGATATTGCTGTTTTTTCGGCTGGCGGACAAACTTCACTAGATTGGGCACCAAAATTTGCTGCTGCTGGAACTACAGTTATTGACAATTCATCGGCTTGGAGAATGGATCCAACCAAAAAATTAATCGTTCCTGAAATCAATGCAAATGAATTGACCAAAGAAGATAAAATCATTGCTAATCCAAACTGTTCTACAATTCAAATGGTTTTGGCTTTAGCTCCTTTGCACAAAAAATACAATATCAAACGTGTGGTGGTTTCTACTTACCAATCTATCACTGGAACGGGGGTAAAAGCTGTAGAACAATTCGAAAATGAATGTGCAGGAATTGAAGGCGATATGGTTTACAAATACAAAATCAACCGCAACTGTATTCCACAATGCGATAGTTTTGAACCTAACGGTTACACCAAAGAGGAAATGAAATTATCCAACGAAACCAAAAAAATATTAGGCGATAACAGTATCGCAGTTACTGCAACCGCAGTCCGTGTGCCTGTTGTAGGTGGTCATAGCGAAGCAGTAAATGTAGAATTCAGTACTGATTTTGACGTAAACGAAGTAAGAACAATTTTGAGTCAAACCGAAGGAATCGTGGTTCAAGACAATCTAGACACTTTTACTTATCCAATGCCAAGATATTCCGAGGGTAAAAATGACGTTTTTGTAGGTAGAATTCGTCGTGATGAAAGTCAAGCCAACACTTTAAATATGTGGATTGTAGCAGATAATTTGAGAAAAGGAGCTGCAACAAATA
>JAYVIK010000299.1:0-7092 GCA_043770265.1 Flavobacterium sp.
CTTTAGCATATAATTCCCAACCGTTGCAGGATAAAGCGTTGATGGTTTCTGGTTGTGAATTGCTTTCAAAATTGTACTTTAGCATATAATTCCCAACTCAGTTCTGTATTCAATTTAGGCCCCTCAGTTGTGAATTGCTTTCAAAATTGTACTTTAGCATATAATTCCCAACATACCACGATTCAATCGATTGATATATTGTGAGTTATGTGCTTTTTTTGAAATTGAAAAGAAGTGGTGTTTGTTTAATGTAACACGACAAGCTAGTCTGTTTTCTTATCCTATGTCATCAAAATAACTCTAGCTGTTGTGACGGTTTGTCGGTTTCGACCTGTTTTTTGCCATAAAAAAGTTCCATCATCCCAAATTGTTTGTCGGTAATTTGCATCACGCCTACTTTTCCGTGTTCAGGTAAATTGCTTTTAACGCGTTTGGAATGTACTTCCGCATTTTCCCTACTGGCACAAAAACGCATATAGATGGAAAATTGAAACATAGAAAAACCATCGTCTAATAATTTCTTGCGAAATCCACTGGCAATTTTACGCTCTTTGCGCGTTTCGGTGGGCAGATCAAAAAATACTAATATCCACAAACTTCTATATTGGTTTAAACGGGTGTAATGTTCGTCATACATAAACAGGGTATAAAATTTTCCTTGCTGTTCCCTCAAAACATTCGTGTAAGGAATGTGTAGTTCGACTCATTGCTACCATTAGTGGACTGTTTTTTCCATCGATAAAGACATCAATAGTTGCAATGTTCAACAACTGTTTTTTGATTTCGATTGTTAATTCGTCATAGCTATCTTCGGTCTCCATAATGTGGCAGACAATCAAATCCACATAAGGCCGATACGGCTCCATAATATCATCAGCTAGGCAATAGGCATTGTATTTGTTGCGGTGAAAGATTCCTAAAGTGGGCAACATTCCAGAACTGACGATGGCTCTTGCCGTAATCGCTCTCAAAATAGCATACCCATAATTCAGTAAATTGTTAGGAGGCATTCCTTTTTGTCCTCTGGTAAAATTTTCTATTGGGATGAGGTTTTGCCAATAAAAAACGGCTGCTCTCGATTCGTGATTGAGCGCATCTCCTGAGGTAACTTCTTTTGCCCAAAGTTCCATTTTACGGCACGGAATTCCTTTTTCATTGAGTAGCCCGGCTTGGTTTGAGATTTTGGCACTAATGGTTTGTTGCCACAAATTCTTTTTGAGCGGTACAGAAGCATTTATCTGGTTTTTGAAACGCTCCGTTTGTTCGGTATGTCCGTTGAGTGGCATTAGCAAACCAATAGGCAAATGGAACTGATCACAATTGATTAACGCCACATTGTTGTTAATCAATTTTTCCATTAAACCATTGGTAATCGTGATTTGTTGGTTTTCCAAAACGATAACGCCAATATCTTCGATAGCCACAGTTTTTGTCTCTTGTTCCTTGTCTGGATAAGAAATTATAATCTGCTCATTTTTAGTACTCAAATAAGCAGGATTGCCGAAGAAAAGGGTTCGTTTTATCATTTGATGAGATTTAAAAATTTACAATTATTTAGGACAAAGTGCAATCCTTTTGATTCTTTAATTCAAAATTAATATTCTCCTATTTTAGTAATTTCTCCCAAATGGTTTAATCTGACTTTTACAGGAGTTAAATCAGTAAGCCCCTTTGTGCTTAATCTATAATATCTTTTACCGTCTTTTGCTCCATTAGTTTTTTTCAACTCTGAGTTTTTAGTTTCCAAATGATGTCTAAAAAAATAATCACCATCCGTAATACTCCACACTAAATACAAATGTTTACTCAATAAACATTTATCATTGTTCTTAGTTGCTTCTTCAAATTCTTCTTGTGATAAACCCAGAATAAACATTTCATTTTGTTGCATACTGAATTTTAAATTGAGGTTATCTGCTGGTAAATTACTTAAAAATGATTGTGGAAGTTTTTTGTTTAAGAATTGATTCCAAACGTCTGATGAATTTTTGATAACAGGCGGAATCTTATATTTTTTTCTTTCTACTGCGTGCCAAAATGTACAACTGTGCTGCACAAGTTTATTGTCTTTATCTTCATAAATAGCGATATGATGATTGTTTCCGGTTACTACAAAACCAATATCTTTACCGTTTTCATCCTTTTTAATTGCCTGTAAATTATTTGCATCGGGACGAGCAAATAGGCGAACTGTTATGATTGGAATTTGTTTTTCTTCATTAAACCAGAGCGTATCCTTGAATGCTTCTTTTTCTTTATTTCCAAATTGCGCTAAACGTTGTTTTACTAAAAATTTTACTCTTTCATCAACAATATCATCAGCTTGAACAGCTTTTAAACTTTGTAGTTTATATTTTAAAACAGTTGCGTCATTGTAGCAAGATGCTTTTTCAAGAATTTCTGTTTTTTCTTCATTTAGAAAAATTGGTTTTTTCTTTAAAGTCGATAAAGCTAATTTAGAATTGTTTTCATTTTCCGAAAGTCTTGTTTCTACTAAAACTTTAATCTTTGGACTTACAATTTTATTTGGATTTTCAAACAAGTATTTTAAAGACTTATCTTTTTCTATTACTTTAATTTTACCGTAAACAGATTGCTCGTGCAAAGCACCTCTTGGAACAATTACGCCTGTATCTTTATTTTTCCCAGATGCTTTAAACTTGGTTATTGTAGCTACTTTTTTACCTGCTTTAAAAGAAACTAAAATCTTATCTGCTTCCTTCATCACTTTTTGTGTACTAAACGGCTCCTGAGTTTTTAAATATTTTTCTAAAAGTGTCGTCTTTTCGTTAAATTCGATTTTCGCTTCTTCAACTTCTTTTATCATCAAATCTTTCGTATCACTAGAATTCAAAGTATTTATCCGTTGTATAAAACCTTGTTTTGTACAAGCAATTACCAAAGCATCAATGGCGTGATGGCGATGGTCATCTCTTTTCGTCCAGTTTTCGATTTCTTCCCTTTGATGTTTTCTTTTTCCGTGTTCGCTTGTCCATTCTTTAACAACGGTTTGCCCGAGTTCTTTATATTTAGACATTTGCAGATTCATCAAAACATCATCCCAACCCCATAAATTACGAAGTTTTGCGGTAACTCCACCTTCTGTTGTAGTTACATTATTGCATACTTTCTGTAAAATTTCTCTTGATTTTCGAGATATATATTGAGTATCTCTCAATTGTCTGTCGATGAAGTTTTCCCATAATTTCTTATCGGTTTCTGTTTCTTTTCCAAGTTTTTTTCTTTCAAGGTATTCTTTGTGCGAAACTTTCAACCTTTGCAGTTTACTATAAGAAATAATTCCTCTTTTGAACCAATCATCCACACGTTCTGAATATATTCGGACTTGTTCATCTCCTTTTGTAGAGATATAATCGTAAGCAGTTTGATTGGTTTTTGTAGAATTACATTTTCTATGAACCAAAACTTTGTTGGTCTGAGAATCATCAAACAATAAAGCTTTTGGTACAATGTGGTCAACATCATAAGCGTCGCCACTCAAAGCTTCTGTTAAATTAAATGTTTCTCCACAATAAATACATTGATTGTTTACTTGAGCATCTTTCAAACTTTTACTAAGCGATGGAAAAATAAATTTATATTTTTGAATATACCGCTTGGTTACAGGTAATCCCATTTCCATTAATCGTTTACCAATTTCTTCATTGAGTTTTTTATTTTTGGAATTTTGTAAATCAGCATCGTTTCGCTCATCTTTACTTTGTTTAAGTTCACGTGCAAGTTCAACTCTAATTTCAGAAGGTTTTCCGTATTGTTCAAAAATTGCGTTGACCACATTAATCATCTGGTTCAGAATTTTCTCGACAATAGGTTGTCTCAAACTGTTTTTCGGAAGAAGTTCTAATCGGTCTAAAGTAACCTGCTGTTCTCTTTCATCTTTCGTCAAAGAATTAGAATGATTGTATCCAGCCAAAGTACAAGATTGAGAATAATCATAACCTTCCATCAGAAAAGGAAGAATTTTTCTCATCGATTTGTTTGATTTATTGCCGAAAGCTTGTTTATTGAAATCAATACGAGACAATTTTTCAGCAGTTAAATCATTAAAACCAAACCTTTTGATTAAAGCATTTTTACATTCATCTAAATCTTTTATAGAATAAATGGTATGCCATAATTGATATAATGGTTCTTTCTCTAACGATGCGTCAAGTTCAAGACCTGCCCTCTCTATTATTTCTCCTGTTTCTTCGTCCACTAACATTGAAGTATGATCAGATGGAATGATGGATACATCAAAATTCAAAATTTCATTATCGCCTAAAATACTATGAATTGTGGAGTAAGTTTCATTTCCTTTGATGCCCTTCAGTATTTGCTTATTCACATAAACATTATTTTTATTCAATTTTAAAATTTCAAGAAGTTTATTAAAACTTAAACTATCATTTTTAAACAGAAAGTCGGTTAAAATTTCTTTCTCTTGTAAATTTGGAATTTTCTCACCCCATTTATATTTGCTTCCTTCAGGATTTTTTATTTTTAAAGTAATTGTATTTACAACCTCCCAGATACGGCATAGTTGAAATAAAGGTGAAGTTTTCGGAGCAACTTTAGGCCCGACAAACACAACTTTGTTTTTATCTTTTTCCTTGTCGAAAATAGTTTTCTCAAAGCCTTCAAATTCACAAATACTGACTAATCCTTTTTGAGATTTTAGCTTCCTTTGAAAATAAATTATTTCATTTCTTAATTGGTGAACAACCTCGTCTGTAAGAAAATCGTGTTTATTTTTTTGAGCATTAATTATGGCGTCAAACTCTTCCGTATAAGCTTCTCGCGGATAAACTTCTTCTTTAATTCTGAAATAAGTATTGTTTGTTTTTGAATTATGTAGTTCATCATAAAAATACTGACCAATAGTCTGATTTCTATCTTTCAGTTGAGCATAACGTCCTTTTACTGCATGAACATAATCTGTGTCTTTTTTATCGGCATTAGCTTCACTTCTTGCAGATTTATAACCTCTTTTCTGATTAAGCATATATAAAATACGCCCTAATTGTTCAGCAGAAATATTTTCATTAGGATTCGCAGAATCACTTCTTAATTTCCACAAATCAAGCATTGGGAATCTTAATAATTCTTCTGATGGGAAAATATTGTATTTATTTAGAATTTCTTTTAAATCGCTTTTTTTCAATTGTTTTCGGTCATAACCTTTTCTTTGGGTACGACTAACCGTTCTGCTTTGGTTTTTTGTAATTGATAAACCTCGCTGAAATTCCTCTTTATCATTTGATGATAAAGGAATAATTCTTGACCCCATTGCAATAATGCGAATAGGTATAAAGTTTTCGTCAACTTCTATCAACGCCCACCCAATACTATTTGTCCCCAAATCCAATCCTAATATTTTCTTCATTTTATATCTATTTTATATGACTTTTCTCGTGTTCTAAATTAATTTCTAAAATTAATCAAAAGAAAATTAACAAGTTTACGGTTTTCGTCATTAGATATATAAAACTTTTGTTGTATTATTGCATCACAATTTTGAAAGCAATTCACAATAAGGATTATTCCGTTGTGAAAACATTTAGTGCCTCGACTATCTTCGGGGCTTTTTTGTGTCTTACTGGCTCTAAAAAAAACAAATCTTTAAATTCAAAGCGGCCTCAAAAGGGTCGCTTTTTTATTTTAAAAACAAAACTATCTTTGCTTCTCAAAAAAAAGTTAGAATGTCCCACCACCATTTCATCCTTCATAAACCCTACGGCTATTTAAGTCAGTTTATTTATGAACTGAAACGAAAGAAAAAACTTTTGGGCGAATTGCACGAATTTCCGGCAGGAACAATGGCCATTGGTCGTCTGGACGAAGATTCAGAAGGTTTATTATTATTGACCACCGATGGCAAAATGAGCGAAATTGTCCGAAGCAAAAAAGTGGACAAAGAATATTACGTTCAAGTCGATGGAATTATTACGCAAGAAGCCATTGATCAAATGAAAAGTGGAGTCGAAATAGGTTTCAACGGAACAAAATATACTACCAAGCCGTGTAAGTCTTTTATCATTAGTGAAATACCTAATTTTGGTCCCAGAGGAAAAAAAATAAGAGACGAGCGCCACGGACCAACTTCTTGGGCTTCCATAACAGTCAATGAAGGTAAGTTTCGACAAGTACGAAAAATGACAGCAGCCGTTGGTTTTCCCACCTTAAGATTGGTGAGAGTTCGAATAGGAAACGTATATTTGAATGATTTACAAGCTGGGGAAGTGAAAGAAGTTATGGGTTTTGAGTTATAAGTTATGGGTTTTTGAAGAGGAGAATTTTTTAAATAGCAATGGCAATGTCAATGGCAATATCAATGAAAATATCAATTACAAAATTTAAATAAAAATGTTAAATGTAGTCCTTGTAGAACCCGAAATCCCCAACAATACCGGAAATATTGGTCGTTTGTGCGTAGGAACCGAAAGTCGTTTGCACCTGATTCATCCTTTTGGTTTTGTCATTAATGATAAAAACTTGAAACGCTCAGGACTCGATTATTGGGTATATCTCGATGTGACTGAATATCAAAATATCGAGGAATGGATTGCAATAATTCCAGATAAATCTCGTGTTTTCTTAACGAGTTCGCACGCCGCAAAATCCATTTATGAAAATGAGTTTCAAGATGGCGATTGGTTAGTTTTCGGCAAAGAAAGCGTGGGTTTGAGCGAAGATGTGTTGGCTAAATTCGAAAATCATATCACTATTCCAATGTCAAAATTAATTCGAAGTTTTAATATTGCGAATTCAGTTGCTTTTGTGGTTGGTGAGGCGAAGAGGCAGATATCAGTTGGCAGGTAGCAGATTTCAGTTTTCAGCTTGCAGAATAAGTATTTCGTTTTTTTAACTTTGTGACCACCGTGCGTCATCCTGAGCTTGTCGAAGGGATTTGCGTGCTTTGTGGTTAAGAACTAATAACAAACTTCCCTTTTTCACTATCAAAAACAATATTTTCGTCTTGAAATAAAGTATTGAAACTTCCTTTTAGAATCAAATTACACGGTTGGTCTTGCACTGTGTTTTCGGGAGTCATAATAATCATTTCGTCGCTCAATTGTATTGCCATATCAA
>JAYVIK010000300.1:0-2640 GCA_043770265.1 Flavobacterium sp.
ATTGATGCTGCTGTTCGTCTGGGTTCACCAGTAGCTAGACCTTCAAAAATTATTTGCATCGGCCTGAATTATGTAGATCACTGTCGCGAAACTAATGCATCGATTCCAGCTGAGCCTATTATTTTCTTTAAATCGACTACCGCTTTGTGTGGGCCAAATGATGATTTGGTAATACCAAAAAACAGCGAAAAAACCGATTGGGAAATTGAGCTTGCATTTGTTGTAGGCAAAAAAGCCAGTTATGTCGATGAAGCTGATGCAATGAATTATGTTGCAGGCTATTGTTTGCACAACGATTACAGCGAAAGAGCCTATCAACTCGAACGTGGCGGACAATGGGCGAAAGGAAAAGGTTGCGATACATTTGCACCATTAGGACCCTTTATGGCAACAACCGATGAAATAGCCGATGTCGATAATTTGTCGATGTGGTTGACTGTTAATGGAAAAACATTTCAAAACAGTAACACCTCAAATTTAATTTTTAAAATCCCTTTCTTGGTGCATTATTTAAGTCAATTTATGACCTTGTTGCCTGGCGATGTCATCAGTACAGGAACGCCTCCAGGAGTTGGATTGGGAATTAAACCGGAACCCGTTTACATCAGAGCGGGTGATATTATCGAATTAGGTATGGAAGGATTAGGAAGTAGTAAACAAGTAGCGGTAGCTTATAAATAATATGGGAACTCAAAAATTTTGTCTCGCATTAGACTTGAAAGACGATGCGCAATTGATGCAGGAATACAAAGGGTATCATCAAGAAGTCTGGCCAGAAATCATTCAAAGTATCAAAGAATCTGGGATCACGGTTTTGGATATTTATAGTGTTGGAAACCGAATGTTTATGATTATCGAAGCCAGCGAAGAATTTTCTTTTGATAAAAAATCGGATGCAGATGCTAATAATCCCAAAGTACAAGAATGGGAAGACTTGATGTGGAAATTCCAACAAGCATTGCCTTGGGCAAAATCGGGCGAGAAATGGATGCTGATGGAAAAAATATTCGAGTTGAAGTAAAAAAAAGTTAACCAAAGATTGCACGGATTAAACAGATTTACACGGAATATTTTCAGGTACAAAATTTGTGATAATTTGTGTAATTTGCGGTAAAAATTTAACCACAAAGCTCACTAAGAAAACACTAAGCTCACAAAAAAATCTGTGAAAATCTTTGCAATCTGTGGCAAAAAAAAATCCAATCCGTAGCAAAAAAATAAAGCTTTGTGTTAAATGAAAAAAATAGACAGTCATCAACATTTTTGGAAATATCATCCAGTAAAAGACGCTTGGATTACTGATGGTATGAATGTAATTCAAAGAGATTTTTTACCAGCAGACTTACTACCGTTACTCCAAGAAAATGAGATAGATGGCTGTATTGCCGTACAAGCCGATCAAAGCGAAGAAGAAACCCATTTTTTGTTGGAATTAGCCAATACAAATGATTTCATCAAAGGCGTTGTGGGTTGGGTAGATTTGCGTGCAGAAAATCTAGCATCAAGATTAAACTATTTTTCCCAGTTCAAAAAACTGAAAGGTTTTCGTCATATTGTTCAAGGAGAATCGGACGAAAATTTCCTTTTGGGAGACCATTTCTGCAACGGAATTGCCCAATTAGAAAAGTATAATTTTACGTATGATATTTTAATTTTTCCAAAACATTTGGGAGTAGCTTTCGAGTTTGCAAAAAAATTCCCCAATCAAAAAATGGTAATAGACCATTTGGCAAAACCCAATTTCAAACAAACAGATCTCACCGATTGGGGAAAAGGCATTCGGCAACTAGCAAGCTGTCCCAATGTATCTTGCAAAATTTCAGGTTTAGTTACCGAGGCGGATTGGAATAATTGGAAGGAATCCGATTTTAGGTTTTGCTTAGATGTGGTGACTGAAGCTTTTGGAATCAATCGTTTGATGTTCGGGAGTGATTGGCCAGTGAGTTTACTGGCAGCATCTTACAAAGAATCTTATGCTATTGTTGAGCACTATTTTTCGAAATTCTCGAAGGAGGAACAAGAAAAAATTTGGAGCGGAAATGCAATAGAATTTTATAATTTATAAAAATTAGAAAAAATGGATCTAAACTTAAAAAACAAAGTAATTATTGTAACCGGTGGCGCCAAAGGAATTGGTTTGGGAATTTGCAAAGTGCTGGCTGCCGAAGGCGCAATTCCAGTTATTATTGGACGAAAAGAAGTCGATAACTTTAAAGCCATCAAGGAAATTGAAGATTTAGGATATACTGCTCTAAGCGTTGAAGCGGAACTTTCCCGTCCAGAAGATTGTGAAAAAGCTATAATGCAAGTTATAGCCAAATGCGGCCGAATTGATGGATTAGTAAATAATGCTGGCGCAAATGACGTCGTTGGACTTGAATCAGGAACTTATAATGACTTTATGGCTTCATTGCACAAGAATTTGGTACACTATTATTTGATGGCGCATCACGCTTTACCAGAATTGAAAAAATCTAAGGGAAGTATCGTGAATATCGGTTCCAAAACCGCCGATACAGGACAAGGTGATACATCAGCTTATGCTGCCGCAAATGGCGGACGAAATGCTTTAACTCGTGAATGGGCAGTCGAATTATTGCCTTACTCCATCCGGGTAAATGCTGTAATTGTGGCAGAATG
>JAYVIK010000301.1:0-2637 GCA_043770265.1 Flavobacterium sp.
AGATACTATTTCAGTAGATGTCTCAAGTTTGAGTGCTGGCTTGTACATGATACACCTTATCGGAGAGCAAAATCTAGTTAAAAAAGTTATAAAACAATAATTAGGATTTCTATTAAATTCACATTAAGAAGTTTGCAAAAACCGCAGACTTCTTAAAATGCCTTTGGATGTTCGATTTTTTTTAAGGCCTTACAAGCATATAAATAACATATCATTTTGATGCTGTTTACTTATAGATTTTTACTTATTTACTACTTCGTTCAATTGTATGGGTAACCAATTAACTCTAAAACTAAAACCAAATGAGAAACAAAGTTAGTATAACCTGCATTAACTCTTTAGGGCAAAATTCCAAGAGATAATATTGCTAAACAAACACACTAATCAAACGATAATAATGACCATATTGAAACCAAAAAGAGCATTTATTTTAACTGTTATCTTTTTAACCACTTTTTTTAATGCTTTTAGCCAAAACTGGAGAAGCGAATTGTATCCATACAATTGGAAGCCCGGTTTTGCCAAAGACGGGAAATTCATTCAGGATTTTTCTTATGCGGGTTATCATTAAGGGGAGCGACCATTACCATTCATTACCAATACTATTGTAGATGTAACGCAAGCTCCTTATAATGCTGATAACACTGGTACAATCAATGCTACAGCAGCAATTCAAGCAGCTATCGATTATGTTTCGGGACTTGGCGGTGGCGTAGTTTATCTGCCAGCAGGAACCTATATTGTTCAGCCAAATGGACCCAGTTCAAGCGCCTTAAGCATAAAAAAAGATGGTGTTGTAGTAAGAGGTGCCGGTGTAGGTCAAACTATGATATTAAATACCCAAACTAATATGAGGGAAAAAAGCATCATCAGTTTTAAGCCTTCAATAGATGCTGACTGGTATATTCCTATAGCAGCACCAGTGCCTTTTGTCCAAAATGCGGTTGAGCAGGACGCTACTGTTTTTTTAACAAATGCAAGTTCTTTTTCAATTGGAGATAGGGTTATTTTAACAACAGATTTTACCGATGAGTGGATTGCTGAACACAGTATGACTGGTTTATGGAATTCTAGTATGCCGGGTGTTGCGTTTGCCCGAACGATAAAGAGTGTAAATACCATCGATAATTCAATTGCACTAGATGTTCCTATTCGTTATTACCTAAAAACACGTAATAATGCATGTGTTTACAAGATTAACAAATCGATTACAGAATGTGGATTGGAATCCTTATCCATTGGTAATTTGCAAAACACTAAAACTGGATGGAACGATGGGGACTATGAAGTTCCTGGAACAGGAGCATACGAAGCACATCATTCCTACGCTATAATTATGGAATATGCTGAAAATTGCTGGATGAAAAATGTTGCTACATTTAGGCCAACTGCTAATACCTTAGACATTCATCTTTTATCAAATTGTTTTCTGACGGAAATGTCTCGGTTGATTACCGTAGATTCCTGCGATTTTATGAAACCACAATACGAAGGTGGAGGTGGCAATGGATATATGTACACTTTACAAAGTAATGACTGCCTTATCAAAAATTCTAAAGCAACAGATGGTAGACATAATTATAGCTTCAAACAAGCAAGTTCAAGCGGAAACGTAATTTATAATTGCTTGAGTAACAATCCTAGATTAGCTTCCGATTTTCACATGTGGTTGAGTATGATAAATTTATTTGACAATCATACCTGTGATAAGGATTACATCGAAGCAATATATAGGCCTTTTGGTGGAACTCCAGAGCATGGTCAAACCACTACACAATCGGTAATATGGAATACCAATGGATTGAATTATAGTACTGGCGAAAGTGCTATTGTCAAATCTGGACGATGGGGACAAGGCTATGTTATCGGTACACGAGGTGCCGCTTCTAATGTATTGCGACCATCAGGAAACAATGCAGAACCTATTGACCACATAGAAGGGCAAGGCACAGGAGCGCAACTTCGCCCAGCTTCTCTCTACATAGATCAGCTTAGTAGGAGGTTGAATGGGTTAGGCTCTGTTGATAGTTTTGGAATGACTGCTAATCTGATTCCTCAGGTAAGCCTGTCAGCACCACTAAATAATACCACAGTAGACGTGTCTTCCGCAGTTACTTTATCTGCAACAGCGTCAGATTCCGATGGTAGTATTACAAGAGTTGATTTCTATAGAGGTACAACCTTGATAGGGACTGATACAACATCACTTTATAGTATAAGCTGGACACCAACAACAGCAGAAACCTACGTTATTAGTGCAACAGCAGTTGATAATAATGGAGCTAAAAATAATTCAACCTCTGTGAATTTATATGCATCGAACCTCGCAACCTCAACCCTGTGGCAGATTCATACATACAGGCAGGGACTAATGCTAGTATAAATTACGGCACAAATGGTAACTTAATTGTCATGAATAGTGCTACTAATGTAAATGCCATAAGAAAGTCAATTCTTAAATTTGATGTAACCGGACAATCTAGAATAAAACAAGCAGTAGTTAGGCTTTATGTTAGATGCACTTCCCTAATTAAGGTTGACCGATTTGTACTTTTCAACAAGTGTTTAAATCAACTTGGCTTTCTGGTGCTTTTTCACCAATAACAGGAGATCATTTTCAGTTAATACTACCACATT
>JAYVIK010000302.1:0-2624 GCA_043770265.1 Flavobacterium sp.
CTGCATAAGCTATGTAGATTATTGTCTGGGTCAACTTTTTGAAAATATAGAAAAAAGCAAATATGCCGATAATACCATTGTTATGCTGTGGGGAGATCATGGATGGCATTTAGGCGAGAAAATGAAATATGGAAAAACCGATCTTTGGGAAGAGTCTTGTCGAGTACCTTTTATTGTTAAAGCACCTGGTGTAACTCCTAAAAAAGGTGGGATATCCAATGGGGTCGTTAACTTAATTGATATGTATCCTACACTACTTGAACTTTGCGGCTTACCGCCAAATAAAGAAAATGATGGGCGTAGTTTTGCCAAATTATTAGCGAATCCTAAAATGAAGTGGGATGAACCTACACTGTCCACGTATCAATACAAAAATCATTCACTTACCGATGGCCGTTTCCGGTATACTTGGTATGGAAGCAAAAATGGTGCTGAAGAATTGTATGATCACAATGTAGACCCATTAGAACATAACAATCTAGCAAGCAATGTATTGTATAAAAAAGAGATTGATAGATTGAAAAAATATTTACCTAATCATCATGAACTCCCTAGTCCTGCAGCAGGACGTGATGGAGAAGGAGATTCTGAGGCTAATCCTGCAAAAAAAGGAAAAGGTAAGTCAAAGGAGAAACCTAAGAACGAGTAGGTAGTTTAAGTGCAATTTTTTTCTGTGATCATAAAATTAATTCAGTTTTTCATTGAAAATAATTTCCATATTTTAGAAAAGTTGTAAAAAGTTTTTTTGATTTAATCAATTAAAAGTACTAATTCAGGAGTACTTAAAAGTGAAAGTAAATGAAACATACATATTTATTTTTATTAGTATCGGCAGTAGCGACCATGTCCGTTTTTTCTCAAGCGAATAGTAAAAAAACCGATCGTCCAAATATTGTTTTGATTATGGCTGATGATCTTGGCTATTCCGATCTTGGTTGTTATGGAAGCGAAATTAAAACACCTAATTTAGATAAATTAGCCAATAATGGACTTCGTTTTAGAACGTTTTACAATATGGCCAAGTGCAATCCAACTCGCCCTTCTTTATTGACAGGTTTGTACAATGGGGGAGATGGAGCAGTACCCATCGCAGCATTAGCCAAAAATGCGGGTTACAATACGATTATGAGTGGCAAAGATCATTTTGATGGTTGGGTTCCCAAATATTGTTACGGAAATAATGCTTTTGACAAATGTTTTACTTTTTGGGCCAATACTGAATATTTTATTCCACCTTCAGGACAGTTTAAAACGCCTTTTTATTTGGAAGGAAAAATGTTGGAAGCTGCTGAAATTAAACATAAAAAGTCTCCTGCCTATTCGACTGACTTTATAACCGATTATGCGATTGATTGGTTAGACGAAGTAGTTCAGGCAGAAAAACCATTTTTTCTTTATTTGCCTCTTCATGCGCCACATTATCCTTTGCAAGCTCGACCTGAGGACATTGCTAAATATCGAGGGAAATATTTAAAAGGTTGGGATGTTATTCGATCGGAACGATATAAAAGAATGCAAAAAATGGGAATTTTATCCCCAAATACTCGATTAAGTGAGCCTACATCCAATATCAATAATTCAAGACAACCACACATTAAAGAATTCAAAGAATATTACCCTTGGAATACTATTAGCGAAGCCAAAAAAGATTCACTCGATTTAGAAATGGCAGTTTTTGCAGCAATGATTGATAATATGGATCAAAACATTGGCAGAGTAATTCAAAAGCTAAAGGAATCCGGAAAACTCGAGAACACTTTAATCCTATTTTTAAGTGACAACGGTTCTTGTCCATACACATCGAATGAGATACCCAATGTACAACCGGGACCAGCAAATTCTTTTTGGTCGATGCGAGCTGCTTGGGCCAATGCAAGCAATACACCATTTAGATATTTTAAACAGTACGGTCATGAAGGAGGTGCAAACACCCCTTTTATTGCCTATTGGCCTGGGGTAATAAAACCAAATTCAATAACAGATCAAGTTGGGCATGTGGTTGATATTGCCCCAACATTTTTGGACATTTTCAATACGGAATATCCCTCAGAAATTCAGGGTTTCAAAACGCTTCCTTTGCACGGAAGCTCGTTATTGCCAATTTTCGATGGGAAACAAAGGAAAGAACCTGAATTTTTTATATCTGGAATTGATAAATACAGAATGTTTAGGTCGGGTGAATGGAAAATTGTTCAAGTGAATGGCTTGCCAACTTGGGAACTCTATAATATAAAAAAGGACCCGACAGAAATGATTGATTTAGCCGCTAAATATCCTGATAAAGTAAAAGAACTAGATGATAAATTTAAAGCAGTTCCATTTATGAAAAAATCAAAACAATCTAAAGAAGATTGAGTCTGTTTTTGATTGTATTTTAAACTGAACACCTTACGATAGCAAAGTCAAATTGATACTTAGAAAAAAAACAATGTTTAATCTTTAATTATTTTTCAACAATAGAAATTTATTTTAAATAGCCATTTAACCTTACAATTAGAAAACAATCTTATTACCAACCATAAATTAAGGCGTAATGGACAAAATTAATGGTCAAAACGTCTCAAAGCCTTATTATTGTTAGCTTTGAAGCAAATCAAAGACTATGAATAAAAAAAGTGCTTTTA
>JAYVIK010000303.1:0-2600 GCA_043770265.1 Flavobacterium sp.
TTACAGTGTTAGTGTAACAGATGCCAATGGATGTACTGCCTTTTTAAGTAGTACAATTACAGAGCCAGCCACTTTGGAGGGAATAGCCACTAATACAGATGTATCGTGTTTTGGAAGTTCAAATGGAGTTATTAATTTAATTGTATCTGGCGGTAATACAACGCCTAATTTCCTATGGTCAAATGGTGAAACTAGTCAAAATATTTCTGGATTAATTGCTGGTACATATTCTGTTACCATTACTGATTCAAAAGGATGTGTTGCTTTTGCAAATGCTACTGTTACTGAGCCTGAAAAAATGGCCGTTTCAGCTGCCGTCACCCAAGTTTTATGCAATGGAAATTCAAGTGGCGCAATAAATATTACTGCCACTGGTGGGACAGGACTTTATACCTATGACTGGGATGATATTGGTGGAACAATTGACATAAAAGATAGAACTGGCTTGGCTGCAGGTTCTTACTCAGTTACCATAAATGATAGTAATAATTGTTCAAGTACTGCAACGTTTTCCATAACCGAAGCTTCTGCGGTAACTATGGCAATGGTAAACACCAATCTTACTTGTTTCAGTTCAAATAACGGTTCAATTGTACTTACTATTAGCGGAGGAAATTCGTCATATAGTTTTTTATGGTCTAATGGTGCTACAACCAAAGATATTAATAATCTTGACGTTGGTATATATGCTGTGACCGCTACAGATAATAATGGTTGTATAAGTACATTAGCCTCTTCGGCTATTACTCAACCTAGCGAAATTAATGTTTCTTTTTCCACTGTAAACAATAGCTGTTTTGAGGGAGCTAGTGGTTCATTAGTAGCAAATGCAACAGGAGGTACTGGGGCTTATTCCTACCTTTGGTCAAATGGAGCTACTACACAAACAATCAATAGTTTAACATATGGAAGCTATAGTGTAGAAATTAAAGACGAAAATAGTTGTTCTACATCAAGTTCTCAGACAATTACTGAACCAAGCAGTGCTATTGAATTATTTGGTGAAACTACGCAAACCTCCTGTGGTGGAACTAACGGAGCTATTAATTTAACTGTAACAGGAGGGGGAACAAGCTATTCCTATTTATGGTCGAATGGTTCAACCACTCAGGATATTAGCTCATTAGCAGTGGGTTCTTATACCATAACAGTTACTGATAATTTAGGTTGTGAGTCTATTTCAAATTTTAGCATTACCGAATCTGCTATATTCACCGCTAGTGCTGAGAGTTTTGAAACAAATTGTGCAGGAGATAATGGTTCCGCAACGGCAATTTACTCAAATGGAATTGCACCTTATACTTATTCTTGGTCAACTTCCAATGGTTCTGCTTCTGCTAATGGTGCTACTACACAGACGATTTCGAACCTGAAAGCGGGTACATATAGCGTTACCATAACTGAAGGAAATGGTTGTTTGGCAACAGCAACTGTCGTTGTAAATCCATCCCCAATAAATTGTAATCCTCCTATTGCTAAAAATGATGTTTACTTTACCCCTTTTAATACATCATTAACAGGAACAGTGGCTCCGGTTTCACTTTCAGACCCAGGGTATGATTCAGACGCTGAAGATTCTTTGAGCTCATTGCAATTTTTTCCTTTAACTGTCATTGACCCATTAAAAGGTTCAATTATATGGGATCCATCTGATAACGGTTCATTCGTGTTCACACCTGTTACAGGATTTACAGGAACGGTTTCCGTCGATTATCAAGTATGTGATTTAACCAATTTATGTTCTCCTGCTGTTTTAGCCATTACAGTTCAAACCACTCAGGCTCCA
Source organism: Flavobacterium sp. (assembly GCA_043770265.1). Taxonomy (GTDB): domain Bacteria; phylum Bacteroidota; class Bacteroidia; order Flavobacteriales; family Flavobacteriaceae; genus Flavobacterium. The sequence goes on from JAYVIK010000303.1 coordinate 1,787, forward strand.
GAAGTGAAGTTAGTGAAAACCGCCTCTATGGCAGGAGCAGGAGCCTTGGGCGAAGTGATTACGTATACCTTTAACGTAACGAATATAGGCAATGTACCATTGACTAGTGTATCGATAGCTGATCTGAAATTAGGTTTGACCGCCTTAGCGGTTTCGCCAAGCACCTTAGCACCCAATGGGGTAGGAACAGCAACGGCCACGTATAACATAGCTCAAACCGACCTCGACTCCGGAGAAGTAAAAAATTCAGCTATTGTAACGGGTACCCCACCCAGTGGACCCACAGTAAGCGACGTTTCTGATAATGGAGATGAACTTGTAGATACAGATGAAGACCCAGATACAGACCAAAGCAACGACCCAACAGTAGTGCCATTGATTCCAGCACCGAAAGTGCAACTGGTGAAAACCGCATCATTGGCTGGAGCCGGAGCGGTAGGAGATGTGATAACATATACGTTTACGGTCACCAATACCGGCAATGTTACCTTGAGTGCTTTATCTATTGCCGATGCTAAATTGAATCTTACGAATCTAGCGGTAAGTCCGGCTATTCTTGCACCCAATGGGGTAGGAACAGCCACGGCAACGTATACTATAGCCCAAGCTGATCTAGACTCTGGCGAAGTGAAAAACTCAGCAACTGTAACAGGCACCCCACCCAGTGGCCCAACAGTAAGCGACGTATCAGACAATGGAGATGAACTGGTAGATACGAATGAAGACCCAGATACTGATCCAACAAACGACCCAACGGTAGTACCACTTACATCAACACCGAAAGTGAAACTGGTGAAAACCGCTTCAATGGCTG
>JAYVIK010000304.1:0-2595 GCA_043770265.1 Flavobacterium sp.
CGTTTCAGTACTCGAAGTAAAAATCATAGTTTTTTTACCATCGCATAATTTATCAAATGTTTTGCGAAGTGCAGTTTTGTAGCTTTCAGATTGAAAAACTTCTTTTAAACTTGAAGCGGTGAACTCTCCCGAAGCATCGGTCTTTAATGGTGTGCTGTCAAATTCAATAAACTCGTCTTTTTGCTTAACCAAATAACCATTATCCATTAACCAACTAATTGGTTTGCCACAAATAATGTCATCATAAACATCAGACATTGTTTCAACTGCTGATTGAAATTCATCTATTTTGTAACGTTTTAATCGTACTGGCGTTGCTGTAAATCCTATAATTTTACAGTCGGTTAAATAATCAAATAATTTATTAAACTCAAAAATGTGGCATTCATCGACTACGCAATAATTAAATTTAGGTAGTTTGTGTTTACGATTCCAAAGACTTTTTACCATTGCTACAATTACCAAATTTTCAGGAAACTTTTTATTTCCAGCCAAAACACATCCAACGTCAACACCTTGCTTTTTGAAAGTGTCAACTGTTTGGTGAACTAAGTCAATACTATCGACTAATATTAATGTTTTGGTGTTTAATTGTGAAACTAATTCTGTGAAAATTACAGTTTTGCCACCGCCCGTCGAAAGTTGAACGCATAACCGGTCAACTATTTTTATCTTTTCAAATATACCATCAAGTAGGTCTTGTTGGTAGGGTCTTAATGTTTTTTTCATTTTCTAAAAAAATCTTGAATTAATACCAATACCACAATTAAAATATACATAATAATTGAAGCTAAAATAAATCCCAAAATAAAAGAAATAAATGTTATCATAATCTAAAAATAAAAATTCCCATCGGATTGGAAGTGGAGTTCCGCACCGATAGGCTTTTAAAAATGTCTTTCATTATCTTAATGCTCCACCAATAAGATATGTAAATATACTAATTATTTTTAATAATCTGCCTTTTTAGTTTAAGAAATTCTCGATTTTCAATCCACCATTTTTTGTTGATGGCTTGAATTTTATCTTTGTTGTTTGCTCGCCACATTCTCATATATTCGTTTGAATTCACAATCCTTTTTCTTTTTTGTAGATTTCTAATAATTCTTTTGTTTGCTCTGAATCACATAACCACTTTGCAAAACCAATAGCGAAATCCTCGGCTATTTTTTCACATTCACTAGCTTCTGGACAATTTTCTCCTCCAGATAAATAACAATCAAATTTTTCTTGTAGTGTCATAATTTTTTATTATTAAGGCACGCATACCTAAATGCGTGCCGTTTAATTTATAATTCAGTTTTAACAATGTTACGTAATTCAAACATCGATTTAGATTCTAAAACAAAAGTTTTCAATTTTTCTTTTTGACAAATTCGTTCAGCCTCTGTTTCAGCCTCATCAATTGTTTCAAATTTTCTTGTTGGTGCAATTCTGCCCTCGGCAAAAACCATATAAAATTTTTCCATAGCTTAAAAGGTTAAATCATTGTCTGTTTCAGGTTCTACAATCGGTTTAGCTTCGGGCTTGGATTCTTCTTTATCGCTTCCCCAAACTGTCGTATAACCTTCCCCAATATAAATAGTATCGGCTTTTGCTTCTCGTTCTTCTTTTGTTTGGATAACGGATGCAAAGTGCGTTTTTAAAATACGCATATTGTCCTTCTTGTAGATCTCTTTTTTTTCTTTGACCTCAACAAGTTCAAATTTCACCTCTTGAAGTTGAACGGTTTCGCCATTTTTGTTTTTGTACTCTCTTTTTGATACTAGATTACGCAATTTTGTGGCATCTAGTGTGATTTGGATTTTCGACATTTTTTACTTAATTTTAATTGTTTCTAAATAATCACGAGCGTCTATCACTCGTTGTATTGCTTTTTCGATAAAAGTTTCGTCATAATCAAACTCAAATACTTTTATACGTAAATTGTCGGGTAAATGGTCATAGCTTAGTTTTTTTTCGGATTCTTCCCAATCGTTAATGTCAGGGTCGTCAATTCCCCACAGTAGTTTTTGAACTTGCTCTTCACTTCCATTTTCCAAGCAATAACACAAACTAGCTTTTCTAAGCCCTGTAAGATTCATATAAACCTGCAGTTGACCGTAATAATCGCTATCTATTTTTGTATCAAAAAAAGGAAAGGTAAAAGCATCGAAAGGCACTTTAGTATCAATTACACGGTCAATCGTTCGAGCGTCAAACGTGCCTGTAAAATACTCGTTTTCTAGTTGGATTTCGTTCTTTTCAATTGAAGTTTTGTAATGCTTTGCAACTCTAGCAATAGCAAATTCTTCCATTGCATTACCACGGTCAAGATACTTTGACTTGATTTCTTTTTCTTTACCTGTTAATTCAGAAATATACCATTCTTTTACGTAACTTTTAGCGCTTTCTCCCATCGCTTTGCCCGAACGGTCATTGGTTAATATTTTACCAATTTGCGAAGCTCTACACTTAAACTGTTTCATCTTGTAGCTGTTTTAGTTGTTCGTCTGTTACATCGTACTGTTTTACGATAGCATCGATAGTTGTTTTTTTGTCTTTAACCGCTTTTTTAGCTGCTTCAAAATCTTTGATTTCTACCATTGGCAAAAC
>JAYVIK010000305.1:0-20759 GCA_043770265.1 Flavobacterium sp.
GCACCAAGGCGCTCTACAATACCTTTTATTTGTTCGGTAGTTGTCATAAATTATAGTAATTTTGTGGCACAAAAATAGAAAAAATATTGGTAGGGACAAGTCGCGACTAGTCCGTAACTTGTAAATAAAAAAAATGGAAATAAATTTTGTAAGCGATACCGTTACCAAACCTACACAAGAAATGTTGCGTGTGATGTTTAAAGCCGAAGTTGGGGACGATGTCTATAAACAAGATCCAACTGTAATCGAACTAGAAGCCAAAGTTGCCGCAATGTTCGGGATGGAAGCTGCGCTTTTTTTTCCTTCAGGAACGATGGCGAATCAAACGGCAATCAAATTGCACACCCAACCTGGCGAACAATTAATCGCCGATAAATGGGCACACGTTTATAATTATGAAGGTGGCGGTGCATCGTTTAACAGTGGAGTTTCTTGCTGTCTTTTAGACGGAAATCGCGGAATGATTACAGCCGAACAAGTCGCTGCTGCTATCAATGATCCGGAATTTTATCACAGCCCGCTTACAAGTTTAGTTTGTGTCGAAAATACAACCAACAAAGGTGGTGGCGCTTGTTATAATTTTGAAGAATTCAAGAAAATCAGAAAAGTTTGCGATGCCAATAATTTAAAATTCCATTTGGATGGAGCGAGAATTTGGAATGCTTTGGTTGCTACCAATGACAATCCAAAGGCCTACGGAAAAGTATTTGATACCATTTCGGTTTGTTTGTCCAAAGGTTTGGGTGCACCAATAGGGTCACTACTTTTGTCTGATAAAGCAACTATACACAGAGCCTTGAGAGTTAGAAAAATTCTGGGTGGCGGAATGCGACAAGTGGGTTATTTGGCTGCAGCTGGAATTTATGCTTTGGAAAACAACATCGAAAGATTGGCAGAAGATCACAGACGTGCTAAGGAAATAGGAGCTGTTTTAGAAAAACTAAATTGGGTTGCAAAAGTAGAACCAATAGAAACTAATATCTTGATTTTTTCGGTTCAACCAAATATAAATGAGGCTATTTTAATGGAGAAATTAAAACAAAAAAACATATCCATAAGTTCAATGGGACACGGAAAACTGCGCATTGTAACACATTTGGATTATCGAGAAGTAATGCATTCTTATGTGCTGGAAACCTTGGCGAAAATGGTTTTTTAGTTTAAAGTTTAAAGTTTCAAGTTGCAGTTGAAACTTTAAACCTGAAACTTTAAACCTGAAACTTCCTTATTTAAACATTTCATCCATTCCAGGAATCATTGGCATATCGACTTTGGCGACAGCATCTAATTCTGCTTGGTTAACTTTTGCTGCTTTTTCGATGGCTTTGTTCAAGGTTACAATCAAATAATCTTCTAATTGTTCTTTGTCTTCCAATAATGAATCGGCAATCGAGATGGATTTTAATTTTCCGTTTGCTGTGAAAGTAACTTTCAAACCGCCGTCATTGCTTTGTTCGTCTATTAAAACGGAGTCTAAACGCAGTTTCGTTTCTTCTATTTTTCGTTGGGTTTCTTTCAATTTACCCATCATTCCCATTAAATCCATTGTTGTGATTTTTTAAATTATTTCGAATGTAAAATTACTATTTTGCAAACTCATATTCAATTAATATTTTAATGAAAAATAAATTCATTCTAAGTTGTCTTTGTGTTATTTTTGTAACCTGTTCAACAAAATCGAAAGCTCAAAATATGCCAGAAAAACTCCAACCGCCAGTCGCAAAAATAATTCCAAAATCAATGGAGAAATTTGCTGATGTGAGAATCGATAATTATTATTGGTTGAATGACAGAGAAAACCCGGAAGTTATTGATTACCTGAATCAAGAGAACGATTACTACCAAAAAATGACGGCTCATACCAAAGATTTTCAAAAAGAATTGTTCGAGGAAATGAAGGGCAGAATTAAGGAAGATGACGAGTCGGTTCCGTATTTGTATAATGGATATTATTACATTACCCGATTTGAAACTGGAAAAAATTATCCCATTTATTCCAGAAAAAAAGAGAGCCTTTCGGCTAAAGAAGAAATTTTGTTCGATTGTAATGCTTTGGCAAAAGGAAAATCTTATTTCAGTTTAGGAGGTTTGAGTATTAGTCCTGATAATAAATTAGCTGTTTTTAGTACCGATATTGTTGGGCGACGAATCTACGATATTCAAGTTAAAGACTTGGAAACAGGAGAAATTCTTTCAGATAAAATTGAAAAAGTATCGGGAAATGCAGTTTGGGCAAATGACAATAAGACGATTTTTTATTCGAGTCAGGATGAAATTACCTTGCGTTCCGATAAAATTTTCAAGCATAAATTAGGAACAAAACAAGCCGATGACGTTTTGGTCTATTTTGAAAAAGATGAAACTTATAACGTTGAGGTGGCCAAATCGAAGTCTAGAAAATATTTGGCTATCGAATCAGGAAGTACTTTGACGACCGAATACCAAATATTGGAAGCCGATAATCCCGATGGGAAATTCAGAGTTTTCCAGAAGCGAGTTCGAGGTTTGGAGTACAGCATCAATCATTATGGCGACAGTTTTTACATTATGACGAATGCTGACAAAGCCACTAATTTCAAATTGATGAAAACTTTGGAAACAGCTACATCCAAAGAAAATTGGACAGAAGTTGTGCCGCATCGTGAGGATGTTTTGTTGGAAGATATTGAGATTTTTAAAGATTTTTTGGTTGTAGAAGAACGATCAAATGGACTGAATAAAATTCGAATTATGCCGTGGAGTGGGGAAGGGGAATATTATTTGCCTTTTGAAAGTGAAACTTACACAGCTTATACTTCGACAAATGTCGATTTCGAAACCGATATTTTGCGTTATTCCTACCAATCGATGACCACACCTTCCTCGGTGATTGATTTTAATATGAAAACCAAAACCAAGGAAATCAAGAAAGAACAACAAGTTCTGGGAGGAAAATTCGATAAAAATAATTACACAGAGGAACGAATTTGGGCCACAGCGAAAGACGGAACCAAGATTCCCATTTCGATGGTTTACAGTAAAGGATTAAAAAAAGACGGCGAGAATCCGTTGTTGCTTTATGCTTATGGTTCCTATGGTCATTCTATGGATGCTACATTTTCATCGACCCGATTGACGTTACTGGATAGAGGATTTATTTTTGCTATAGCGCACATTCGCGGAGGCGAAGATTTGGGGCGACAATGGTATGAAGACGGAAAGCTTTTAAAAAAGAAAAACACGTTTACTGATTTTATTGATTGTTCTAAATTTGTTATTGAACAAAAATACACTTCGCCGGAACATTTATATGCCGAAGGCGGTTCGGCAGGAGGATTATTGATGGGAGCAATCGTAAATTTAGCATCAGAATTATACCACGGAATCATCGCGCAAGTTCCTTTTGTGGATGTTATTACGACAATGTTGGACGAAACTATTCCGCTTACAACTGGAGAATATGACGAATGGGGAAATCCAAATGTTAAAAAATATTACAATTATATGGCTTCCTATTCGCCTTATGATAATGTGAAAAAACAGAAATATCCCAATATGTATGTATCAACAGGATTGCATGATTCTCAGGTGCAATATTGGGAACCAGCTAAATGGGTAGCGAAACTGAGGAGTATAAAGACAGATGATTCGCTATTATTTCTAGATACAAATATGGATGCAGGTCATGGAGGTGCTTCGGGAAGGTTTGAAGCCATTAAGGAATTGGCCAAAGAATATAGTTTTTTATTAGATTTAGAAAAAATTGAAAAGTAATTAGAATATTTTTGTTAAATTTGCAAGGATTTAAGGTTGAATAAAAAAGAGTCCTTGATTAACTATTTTTTTATGAAAGAAGAAATTAATGCTTATAATTCAGTTTTAGAATTAATAGGTAACACACCGCTCATCAAATTAAATAAAGTTACCGAAAAATTAGAAGGAAATTTTTACGCTAAAGTAGAAGCTTTTAATCCCGGTCATTCCACCAAAGATAGAATTGCTTTATTTATTATTGATGAAGCCGAAAAAAGAGGAATTCTTACTCCAGGCGATACCATTATAGAAACTACTTCTGGAAATACTGGTTTTAGTTTAGCAATGGTTAGTATTATTAAGGGTTACAATTGTATTTTGGCTGTTACATCAAAATCTTCGAAGGACAAAATAGATATGCTACGTGCTTTAGGGGCAAAAGTGTATGTTTGTCCTGCTCATGTTTCTGCAGATGATGAGCGTTCTTATTACAATGTTGCCAAACGTTTGCACGAAGAAACTAAAGGCTCTGTTTACATCAATCAATACTTTAATCAACTCAATGTTGACGCCCATTACAAGTCAACTGGTCCTGAAATTTGGAAACAAACTAAGGGCAAAATTACACACCTTATTGCTTGCAGCGGAACCGGAGGAACTATTTCTGGGACGGCAAAATACCTAAAAGAACAAAATCCAAATATTAGAATCTTAGGTGTTGATGCTTTTGGTTCAGTTTTGAAAAAATACCACGAAACCAAAGAGTTTGATAATAAAGAAATTTATCCCTACAGAATTGAAGGTTTAGGTAAAAATTTGATTCCATCGGCTACTGATTTTGATGTTATCGATAAGTTTATGAAAGTTACTGACGAAGAAAGTGCTCACGCTACAAGAGAATTAGCAAAAACCGAAGGACTATTAGTAGGTTATACTTCTGGCGCAGTTCTTCAAGCAATGCGACAATATGCCGACGAAGGAGAATTTGACGCTACGAGTAATGTAATTGCCATTTTTCCAGATCACGGATCACGTTATATGAGTAAAGTATTTAGCGATGACTGGATGAACGAGCAAGGTTTTTTTGACAGTATCAACGAGGAAGAAGCTCAGAAAATCGAGTTTATTAAATAAGTATAAAGTACTTTATATTAAGTATTAAGATAAAAAAAACTCCATTTGTTTAATCGAATGGAGTTTTTTTATGAATTCTAAAATCTGCAATCTAAAATCTGCAATCTGCAATCTAAAATCTGCAATCTAAAGTTTGCAATCTAAAGTTTGCAATCTAAAATCTGCAATCTAAAATCTAATTATTCTTCCATAGTATGATAAACATTCATCACGTCATCATCTTCTTCTATTTTTTCGATTAGTTTCTCTACATCGGCCATTTCGGCTTCAGAAAGTTTTTTTGTGATTTGTGGAATACGTTCAAATCCTGATGAAAGAATTTCTATTTTTCGGTGTTCCAATTCTTTTTGTATGGTTCCAAAACTACCAAAAGGAGCGTAAATTAAAATACCATCTTCGTCTTCAAAAACTTCTTCGGCACCAAAATCAATTAATTCCAATTCTAATTCTTCAGGATCTATTCCGTTTGCAGGAATTCTAAAGTTGCAAGAGTGATCGAACATAAACTCTACTGAACCTTGTGTCCCCATCGTTCCGTTGCATTTGTTAAAATAGCTACGAACATTGGCGACAGTTCTATTGTTGTTATCAGTTGCTGTTTCTACTAGAATTGCGATTCCGTGTGGTGCATATCCTTCGAATAAGACTTCTTTATAGTTGGCGGTGTCCTTATCTGTTGCTTTTTTGATGGCACGTTCCACATTTTCTTTGGGCATATTTACTGCCTTCGAGTTTTGGATTACGGCTCTTAATCTGGAGTTGGCGTCAGGATTTGGTCCACCTTCCTTTACTGCCATTACAATATCTTTCCCAATACGGGTAAATGCTTTGGCCATTGCCGACCAACGTTTCATTTTTCTTCCTTTTCTGAACTCAAACGCTCTTCCCATTGCTAAATTATTATTTTTGAACTGCAAAAATACAGCTATTCCTTATTTTATCAAATGTTTTTTTAATCAATTGGTACATATCTGGCAATAAAATTATCTCCTGTTACATTCCAATTGTTGATTGCATTTGTTCTATCTGTATTGAATTTGTTGATGGTTCTATTGTAGTTTCCAACTGCTGCATTAACTTCGTTGACCAATTTATTGAAAGTATCAATTTCTTCTTTCGATCTGCTATTAGCCGATTTGTTGTCCATTGTTTTTTTACTATCTTGGAATTTTTGGTTTAGCATCATAAACGAAACCACGCTCGGGCTTAGTTCAAGTGCTTCTTTCTTAGTGAATTCTAAAACTTTTTTTGTGGCTAAAACTAATGACATATCGTTTTTATAGGCTTTGAAGGTTTTTAGTTTTTCCATTCCTTCATTCGAATATTGTTCTAAGGCATTGCTGTTTTGCTGTATCGCACTAATATCATTGCTTTCGATAGCTTTAAGCAAAACTGATTCTGTGAAATTGACTTTGAAAAATATCAAATACAATTGGGTATGATTTTCGAAAACTTCATTGGATATTTTCATTTTTTTGCCCAGTTCGCTATCGTCTTCACCAATTTGAATGTTGTATTTATTGGCAAATATTTTTTGGTTTGCATTTAGTTTATCGACTTCTGCATTAATTTTAGTATTGATCAAATCCCTAGTCATAATATAGGCTTCCATATAATCATACGATTGCTCAGCGATTTCTTGCATATCGATGATTTTGTCGTATTCTTCATTAATATACTTCTCTGAAATGGATAAATAGGCAAGGAGTTGGTTTTTATATTCCACATCACCTTTATAACCGTCTTTCAATGATTCTATTTTTTTTGCAGCATTTTGAATGCTTTTTACTAGTGTTTTTCTGGTGGCATCGATTCGTCTGGCATTTTTTGTATGAGCCACTGTAGTTGTATATCTCCAGGTAGTTCTGGAAATAATAGCTGTTTCTTTGCCAATGTAATTCAAATAATCGACTGGTGTTTTGAACTCTTGGGCTGTTGAAATTGTTGCTACTAAGAAAAATAAAATTGCACTAAGGTAAGTTTTCATATAGGTTATTTGGATAATTTGTTAAAGTCATTTAGTATGGAAACAACTTCTTCTAAATAGGGATTTGTTTTTAGTCCTTTGATTTTATAAGTATTGATTTCCTGCTGATAAGGGTCAAATTTAAGCTTTTCAGCATCGTAAGAATTATTCGAAATGGTACAGTTATTTTCGGTTTCAGCTATTTTTTTTACTTTATTCCAAAGCGAATCAATTTCGTGAATGTCTTTGAATACGCTTTTAAAAGTAATTAGAAGTGGTTTTTTCGGGTCACGATACAGTGCATTAATTTGTTTGTTAGCCAAAATAATTTCATTGAAACGCACATTGCTTTTGGAACGTGAATTACTTTGTTCGATAATGGTTGGATAATAATCTTTTCGGAAAGGAGTAAATCTAATTTTTGAAGTAAGTACATCATATTTCAAAGCCGTTTTATAACTTATTTCACGAGGAACGATGCTGTCATATAAAATAGGTAAAGTAATATCTGGTATAATTCCCTCAATTTGATTGCTATCGCCCGTAATTCTGTAGAATTTTTCTACGGTGAGTTTTACAAAATCTTGTTGATTGCTATCCAAAGGCAAAATAGTTTGCATCGAAGCTTTGCCCAATGATTTGCTTCCCACAATCATTGCTCGATTGTAATCTTGCATGGCGGCCGAAAAGAATTCACTTGCCGATGCAGAATTACCATTAATCATAATAACTATTGGACCATAATAAACGCTGCCACGATTGTAATCTTTCAGAATGGTTTGCTTGTTTTTGCTATTGACCAAAATGGAAACTGGGCCATAATCGATAAACATTCCGGCTAATTTTATCGCTTCTTCCATAGAACCGCCACCATTGTCTTGAAGGTCAATGACTAATCCTTTGATGTTGTCTTGTTTGAGTTTTACTATTTCTTTGGCAACATCATCAGCGCAACCTTGAGGACTGAATCCATCAAAATCCGAGTAAAAATTGGGGATGTTTATATAGCCAATTTTGATTCCTTTATCGACAATAAAACTATAAACCGCATTTGCGGTGGCTTTCATGATTTGTTTTTTGAGTAAAACATCGAGGATATTTCCGTTTTTTTTCTGAATCGTCATTTCAATGGTTTCATTGGAATCAGAAAAAATTAATTCGCCAATTTTTTCTAATGAAGAACAGGAAACCAAATAGTCTTCTCCTCTTTTGTTGGAAACTTTTATAACAATATCTCCTTTTTCAAATTTATTAGTTCTAGCAGCGGGTCCACCTGGAACGACTTCTTCAACAATAATCTCTTCTTTTTCGTTGAGAGTAACATCAAGTCCTAATGACAAACCGCTGGTGGTTAAACTCGACATAAAACTGGATCGGGCATCCTGTGAAAAGAAATTGGTATGAGGGTCAAAATAGTTACAAAAAATATTTAGGAAATCATTTTGAAGGTCATATTCAATGCCTTTTTTGCTTTCGAGAATGTTATTTATTTTACATAAATTAGACTCAAATATTTTGGTTTTTGCTGATTTTTCGAGTTTTACAAAATGCTGATTGAGCGAATCTAAATTGTTACTCAATTTTGAAATGTCTTCCAGAATATCATACTTCATTCTTTTTTTCCAAACTCGGTCGAAATCGGTTGATACTAATTCGAAAGGAAAGTTCTTCTTCGAGAATTTCACTGTGTCTTTGCCATTGTAATCGAACACTTCTGTCTTAATTTTCTCGAGTGTTTTTTTCTTTCTTTCTAAGCCAAATTGATACATCGTAACAAAATCATTCATAAAAGAACAATCGTTTTTCAAGATATAATTGTCTAGTAATAGTCTATGTTTGGAGAGTTTTTGGTATTCTAATTTGGTAAATAAGTTTCGGTTGACATCTAAGCCATCAATAAAAGTGTCAAAAACATAAACCGATAAACTGTCGTCAATGGGTTTTGGACGATAATGGTCTTGTTGAATTAAGATGTTTATTTTGGAAACTAATTCACAAGTTTTGGTGCTATTTTGACCAAATAGGGAATAGGTTGTCAAGAATAATAAGAGAGAAAATTTCCTCATTTAGTATTGTATTTAAACTCCAAAAAAGTGTCGCAGTTACTCATTAAAAAATTCAAAAAACAAATTATTTATAGCTGGTCTCAATGTTTTTGAAATTGTGCCGTCAGTTTTTACAATCCTGCTTTTGTCTATGCTTTTGATGTGGTCAAAACACAATTCACCGTTAATATCTTTGTGCTTGGTAGCTATTCTAAAAGGATAACCTTTGGGTTTTGAAGTAAACGGAACTACCACAATAGTATTCATATAAGTATTCACACTATTTGGAGAAACCACCAAACAAGGTCTAATTTTTGAAATTTCGCTGCCCTTGGTTGGATTTAAATCGACCAAAACGATGTCCCATTTTTTATAGATCGTCAATGCCATCAGCGAGAGTAGTATCAAAATCGTTGAAATCATCTTCGTATTCTATTGTCATTTTTGATAGAATTTCATTCCACTTACTGCGTGGCGGTGTACTATCTTTTACTGGCTTAATAGTTACAGTGTTATTGATGAATTCCAAAATAACAGCTTTTGTACCTAACGCATTAAGATATTCTTTAGGAATTCTTACCCCATTAGAATTTCCTATTTTAATAATCTGTGTTTGACGCGTTTTTATCATTTTACAAATGTAATTACTTTTGTAATTACTTTTAATTTTTTTAATCTAATATTTAATTTTTTAAAATTTTGTCATTGCTATTTATTTTTTATAAAAAGGCAATTTTACAACCTTAGCCAGAACATCATTTTTTCTAATTCTAATGAAAATCTCACTATCAATTGTACTGTTTTCGGTGGTAACATAACCCATTCCAATACCAACATTCATCGATGGTGACATTGTTCCAGAAGTTACGATTCCGATGACGTTGCCAGTAGCATTTACAATCTCGTAATCGTGTCTTGGTACAGCGCGTTCTTGCATTTCGAAAGCGACTAATTTTTTGGAAACACCCGCTTCTTTTTGCTTTTTCAAATTTTCAGAATTGGTGAATTCTTTGTTGAATTTGGTAATCCAGCCCAAACCTGCTTCTAATGGTGAAGTGCTGTCGTTGATGTCGTTTCCGTATAAACAGAATCCCATTTCCAAACGCAAAGTGTCACGAGCAGCCAAACCAATTGGCTTAATACCAAAAGCAGCACCCGCTTCAAAAACTTTATTCCAGATTTGTTCTACTTCTGTGTTTTTGCAATAAATTTCGAAACCTCCAGAACCGGTGTAACCTGTTGCTGAGATAATCACATGTTCGATTCCTGCAAAATTACCTACTTCAAAATGATAATATTGAATAGCGGATAAATCTACTGAAGTCAAGGACTGCATTGCTTCTACAGCTTTTGGTCCTTGAATAGCCAATAGAGAATAATCATCCGAAAGGTTTTTCATTTCTACGCCCAAATCGTTATGAGCAGAAATCCAATCCCAATCTTTGTCTATATTCGAAGCGTTTACAACCAATAAATATTGCTCGTCTTTTATTTTGTAAACCAATAAATCATCTACAATTCCGCCATCGTTGTTCGGTAAACACGAATATTGCGCACGACCGTTAGTTAAAGTCCCGGCATCATTCGAAGTTACTTTTTGGATTAAAGCCAAGGCATTTGGACCCGTTAGCAAGAATTCGCCCATATGAGACACATCAAAAACGCCCACAGCATTGCGAACGACTTCATGTTCCGCATTTACTCCTTCGTATAAAATAGGCATATTGTATCCAGCAAACGGAAGCATTTTGGCTCCCAAACTCTCGTGTATGTGCGTCAGCGCAGTATTTTTCATCGTAGTTTATATAAAATTTGAAGTCGCTAATTTATTGATAATTTATGGAGTGGCAAAGGGTTTTGTTTTTAGAATAGTTCAATTCTTAGTCATTCATAAACTGATTCATAGTTTCGTAAAGGCGGACTTTGCGGAGCGAGGTTGTGTTTTGTATTAAAAAAATATTTGTTTGTTTTTTATTTTTATTGCTTTATGTAGTAATTAGCTTTTTTAATACATGTAAAAACGTAGCTAATGTAACCCGTTGGGTGTATTTAGTTTTTGATGATAATTTTTCATCAGTTCTAGTGATTTTTGATAGAAAATCGTCCTTCGATTTCACTCAGGATGACAGAACAATAAAAATTTCATTAAAAACGGTTCTCGATACACGTCACTTCGAGTGCGAAGCGTATCGAGAATTTTTGTTTCGTTTACTGCATAAGTATCGAACTGCTGTTTTTAATAATTGCACCCAACTGTTTAATATAATATAATTGCACTACAAAATCAGCCTTTTTCTGTTTTTTTACTAAGAACTTATTCAGTATTAAATTAGTTACACAATATAATTGAAATACTCAATAGATTTTACGCTTTTAACCATTTAGACAGTATCTCAAGAAATTGCTCTTCATCGAAAGGCTTCGACAAATAGTCATTCATTCCAGTGTCAATGCATTTTTCACGTTCTCCCTCTATAACATTGGCTGTTAAAGCAATTATTGGGGTGTTTAATTGTAATTTTTCTCTAATTATAATTGTAGCTTCATAACCGTTCGATATTGGCATTTGCAAATCCATTAGCACGAGATCGCAATCATTATTTTTTAAATATTCGACCGCTTCTTCACCATTTCCTGCCTCTGAAATTAGAACTTCAAATTCATTTAAAATTAGGGTGGCTACCATTCTATTCATTACATTATCATCAACCACTAATATTTTTTTGTCTTTAAAGATTTTAGTATCTACAGTATCGGTGTCTTTTTTAATCAAATCTAATTCATTCCCTTTTTCTATACTAAACCGAACATATACTGTAGTTCCCTTGCCTTTTTCACTTTCTACCAAAATCTCACCACCCATATTATCTATTAAGTTCTTAGAAATACTCATTCCCAATCCAGTTCCTCCATGTTTTCTGGAAGTTGATTCGTATTCTTGACTAAACTTTTCGAACAAGTATTTCAAAAAGGATTGATCCATACCTACGCCGGTATCAATAACTTTTAATTCTAATTCTTGAAAGGTTTCATTGTCTTTCAAAACTTTACAGCTAAGGTCAACATTTCCCTTTTTTGTGAATTTTACGGCATTCGAAACAAGATTTAACAGTACTTGGTTTATCCTAAAAGGGTCACCTATGAGTACAGGAGATAAAGCCAAGTCGCAAAATGAATTTGTCAAAGAAATTCCTTTTTCTTCGGCTTTAAACATCATTACTTTCATTACATTTTCCATCACTTGTTTAGGATCAAACGGAATTTTTTCGATAGATAATTTTCCTGATTCTAATTTTGCTAAGTCTAGCACATCATTAATGATTACTAATAAGTTTTCGGATGCATTTGTAATATTGCTAAGATAATTCCGCTGTTCATCATTTAATTCTGATTTTATTAATTGACGACTCATTCCCATAATAGCATTCATTGGGGTTCTTATTTCGTGACTCATGTTTGCTAAAAAATTTTGCTTGGCTTCGCTAGTTCGTTTGCTGTCGTATGCTAGTTGAAGTGCTTTTTTTTCTGAGTCTAAAATTTTTGATATCAGCCGTAAGACTTTAGTATAAGTTGGTTTAAAAATAAAAATAAATATGAGTAGTAAAACTATTAGGTTAAAGGCTAAAAATGCATATTCTATTTTACTTTGTAGGGCTACTTTCTCAGCTGCTTCTTTCTCATACTGTGCTACAATTTCATTCATTTTTGGTAGAAAAACATCCTGATTTTTCAAAATAATTTGAATCAATTCTTTATTTTCCTTTTCCTTAATATCTTGCTTTTTATTTAGTATAAACTGTGTTGCGGCATCAACAATACTATTGAAATTAGGTTTGATAACATTAAATAACTTCTGTATTTCTGGACTTTTAGTTTTCGGGAAACCAAGACTGTCGCTACCCATTTCCAGAACATTTTGATTGAATTTCCAAAGCGTAATAATTTCACTGGTTTCATTCAATTCAGTATTATTATCCTTGGGATCTGAGATATAATTCAGAATCAAAATTTGCTTGGTCAATTTTTGACTCAACATTCTTTGTTTACCAGAAATATTAATGATTTTAGAATCATTCAAATTCCTCGATAATTTGTATTGAACAATCAACTGGCTTAACAAAATTGAAACGGCAATTGTCAACAAAGAAAAGATGTAAAGTTTCCTTGAATTCTTGAAATAAATATGTGCGGCATCACTAGTATTATCGGTCATTTATATTATTTTCATGAATAATTATGTATTTCACTAGGGTTTTGTGATGCTTACTGTTAATTTTTTTTCATTAGTAGTCGTTAAAAGTAAATAAAAAAAAGTTATAAATAAATTCTCAATTAATTTTTTAATTTAGTTTTTTCAATATTAAAATAGAGCTGATTAAAAGTATTATAGTAGTAAGTTTTTTTTAATCAGTTCAATCTGGTAATTTTCAGCGACATGCAACTACTTTCTTTTGTAAAGTAAATGAAACGTTTACAAACCCGTTCTTCAAAATATATTACCAAAGCGGTTCAATATTTATAGTAAAAAAAACGGAATTATCCTCTTCATAATTCCTTTCCTGAAAACAATTTCAGCCCCTACCGGACATAAACCGTGTTGCAAACGCTATGATTTGATTATTTTTTTATGTAGGTACTCGTTGCAGACGGGCATCAGTGGGGAATGTGTATGAAAACAATATGTTTTACATTAAAGATTTATGGCTTTCGATATTAATTAAAACAATACGTTCCGATAGCTATCGGAAAGTATTGTTTAAAAATAGTTTGAATTGTATTTGTGAAAATATTTTAAGAATTATCTCATTTGGAAATAGCCAAATTAGGTCGGAATAAAAATGCATTAAGAAAATTTCCTTTTTGGTGTCAATTCAAAAGAATTAAAATTATTTTATACTTTTTTCACCCGAATTGCACCAATTTGCACTTAATAGTCTTTATTTAAATTCTACGAATCTGCCACAGTCAGATAAAATTTGTATAATGAACTTTTGAATTCTCATAACTTGTGATAATCTGTGCAATTTGTGTCAAATTATTTTTATTGCGTTTGAAATGTTTAGGCACTTTCGTCAAACATAATTTCGTCTGAACTGCCTATTTTATGCAAAGGTTTTTCTTTTAGTAATGTAAAATAGAAAGAAGAGCCTTCGCCTTCGATGCTTTCTACCCAAATTTCGCCATCATTTTTTTCTAAAAATCCTTTTACCAATAACAATCCAATTCCAGCACCTTTATCTTTTTTTCTTGTTTCCGAAAGGTTTTTCATTTGAGGTGTAAAAAGTTTTGCCATTATTTCTTTAGACATTCCAATTCCGGTATCCTTAACCTGAACTACAATTTTGTCCTCTGTATTTTTTGCTGTAATTGTAATTGTTCCTCCTTTTCCGGTGTGTTTTATCGCATTTGAAACTATGTTTTGAATGATGGAGATTAACATTTTGCCATCTGCAAATACTTCGCAATTCTCTTCAATTTCGTGATGAAGATTTATCGTGTTTATTGTAGCCGTTTCGTTTAAGGTTTCAAAAACTTTATTGATATAATCCGTTAGTTTGATTTTTGTTGGCGAAAAAACATCTGACGCGTATTTTATTCTTGCCCATTCTACTAAATAATCTAACATATCTAATTCATCTATTGATGATTTATAAAGGAGTTCGAGCATTTCCTGAGCAACCTCAGGTTTCATCGTACGGAAATTTTCTTTCAAATATTTTGCCGTCCCAATTATTGCCGATAGCGGACTTCTTAAATCGTGCGAAAGTATCGCCATCACACTTTCTTTGTGTGTGTTAAGGTCTTCTAGTTCTTTAACATATTTTTTTATAGCATCTTCTGAACGTTTTCGATCTGTTAAGTCTCTTAAAATTTTTACATAGCCCAACATTTCCCCATCCAAACCAATGAGTGGAAAAACCAATCCATAGGCATAAAATAAGCTTTTGTCTTTGGTAATATGCCATCTGTTATCTGTTGCTCTGCCTTCTTTCAGAGCGGTTTCGATTTCTTTTTTTGGAACACCATTTTTTAAATCCTCTTCTGTAAAAATTATATCAAAAGCCTCTCCTATAACTTCATCCGTTTCGTAACCAAATATTTTTGTTGAGCCAGAACTCCAACTATTGATAATGAAATCATTATCTAACGTAAAAATTGAATAATCTTGCAAACTGTCAATTATTTGGCTATAAAATTCAGTCGTTGGTATGTATTTATTTTTAAGAATTTTTGTATTTACTTCTTTGTTTTCCATAGGAATTATTTTAATGTTTTATTCTTTGAACTACCAAAATTGTGCATAATTGATGCCCCAAAGTTTGTTTGCAATTAAGTGTAAATGTAGTTGATTAAAACGGCATAAGACTGCTTTTTCAAAGAAGTTAATTTGGGTGATTATTAACGATTCTTTTTTTTGCATCTTTCCAAGTAACTAAATCTTCAGTATGAATTCGAAAGGAATTGATTTTGGAAGAAAAGGATTTCGATTTTTTCATTGCTTCTAAATGTGTACCCTTGCGATAAAAATCGTTAAGGTCATTTTCATTTTCCCACAAAGTCATGGTGTACCAAATTTTTAAATTCCAATTGCCAGTCATTTTAAATTTTTTACACTTTGACTGCTTCAATTCATTAATAATTTGTCCATTAAAATTAAAAAATGGAATCAGTTTTGAATAAGAGATTAACTCGATTTTAGTTATTGATAGTATCATTAGTTTTATATTACTAATCTAGCTGTTTCTTTAGCTATACCAATAGTTGCTATAGAACCACTATTAAATCTCAAAAAGTCTGATTCAATTCCGTCGCTAAAAATCACGCCGCTTGTTGGCATTAATGACTCAATTGTCAACTTATTTTCTGTTTTTATGATTCCTGCCGATATTCCAATTTGTGTTCTTTTACTTTGAAAAGGTTCTCTAACAGCAAAAATTAACTCGTTTTCTTTGAGTTTTGGTCTTTTGGGTTTCAAGTTTTTTTCAAATAAACCAGTAATTCCATACGACATATTAAATATAGAACTTAACCACCCTGTTGCGCCAGCTGATGTAGAAACTATTAAGCCACTCGATGATTGTTCTTCTACATTGTTATTGAACACTATTTTATATTTGGCTGAAATATGTGTTGATGCTCCAATAAATAAATCATTGAATGCCAATAGTCGTTGACCATCATTTAGTTTAGCTTCTGCAAAACGCATAGTTTTTGAATGGTATTTATTAGTAATTACATTTTCAACGCCTCCTATGAAGTTGTTTGTATCGAATGGTAATAAAATCCCATCGTATCTTTCTTTGTCTGGATTTACGGCAATAATTGGAAGGTTTTTGGAGTATTTAGCTGTATTTGCTACTAGACCATCTTGACCAATAACAATGATTAATTGGTTTTCTGAAAAAATAAATGACGACACAAAATTTCGTTCTACGATTTTGTTTTTGATGACTTTTGAAAGCTGGAGTTGTAACGATTGCAAAGAATTTTGAAAAATTTCATTTTCAATTTCGTAATCGTTGAAGTTTCCTCCAAGTCTTTCGATGTAAAATTTTGCTTGCGCTTTTGTATTAAATCTTTCGATTAATAATTCCAATCGCGTTTTGTTTTTTACAATTATTGCGTATTCAATATTCATCTTTTTTATTTCTCATTCAATAAAGAATCCAATAAATCTGGGCTTATATTCAAGTTTCCAATTTTATCTGCATTTTCTGCCAACTGTCTAAAAGCTAGTGATATGTTGAATTTTGGATCAGGATTATTGTTTAAAGCCGTTAATATTTTCCAATCGATGTCTTTGTATGGTTTTAAAGTTGCCTCAATCACATAACCTTGGGTTTCAGCCTCGATTTTGTCGTTTTCTGTTTTTTCCTCGATTAATAATTTTCGTTGATTTTCCACAGAAATATCAGCTTCCAATTTCATTTCGCGCAATTTCCTGTCGTTTTCGGCTTTTATAACTTCCGATTCCATTTTCTTTTCAGTAATTTGCTTTTGCTTTTCTTCAATAGCAATTTCAGTATTTAGTTCGGTTTCTTTAATTTTTCTTTCTTGCTCTACTGCAAAATTTCTTCGTTCATAAATAGCTTGATCTGCTTCTTGTTGTAGCTTTTCTCTCGTTTCGGTTTCCAATGCTCTTGACATTTCTGGCGTTGCCGATATTGCCAAAATGTTGGCTCCTAAAATTTCGATTCCAAGCATATTTATAGCAGAAGAGTTTTTCAAACCTTCAATAATACTTTCTTCGATAGTTTTTGCGGAACGAATGGCATCTTTTAGTTTAATTCCGTGAATAAAAGATGAGGTTGCCGTTTGGGCTTCATTAATTAATCTTTGGTTGAGTTTTTCAATATCGTTCTTTTTGTATTGTCCATTATCTTGAACTGTAAAATCCAACACATCAGACAGTGTTTTAGGATTTGTGATTTTATAACTTATTTGCCCTTGAATTGTAACCGTTTGATAGTCATTTGTTGATTCACTAAATATAAATGGTAAATCATTACTCCCCATAGGAATAGCAACAATGGAGCTATTTGGTGAAAAATAGAAAAATGAAAGTCCACGACCTTCTCTTTTGATGTTTCCATTTTTAAAATGCAAAACATAAGTCATAGCATCAAATTTTATGTGTTTAAATCCAAACATTAGTTTATATTTTAGGTTTTCAAATTTGTTTTAATTTTAATCAAATCTATCGATTTCCCTTACAGAAACCTAATAAATAAAAAATAAATTCTACAAACTTTCATTCATTTAATTTTTGTAATTTTAACAGGCAAAATCCATTCCATGAAAGCAGTAATTCCTATAGATAAGAACGAGATTCTTAAAAGATACAAACACATAAATTCGCACACCCACAAAGGAACACAAGGTCACGCTTTGATCGTTGGCGGCAGTTATGGCAAAATTGGAGCGGTGAGTCTATCCTCTAAAGCTTGTTTGAAAACAGGTTGTGGTTTGGTTACGGTTTTTATTCCCCGTTGTGGTTACAAAATTGTGCAAGTTGCCAATCCAGAAGTAATGGTATTAACTGATCTTTCAGTAAAATACATTACCCGAATCACTTTTGATTTTGTTCCCCAAGCCATCGGAATTGGACCTGGAATTGGGCAGGATATCGAAACGCATACAGCCATTCACCGTTTTGTGAAAACCAATAAAATTCCCTTGGTCCTCGATGCTGATGCGCTCAATATTTTGTCTCAAAATCAACAATGGTTTACTTTTTTACCTGAGAAAACGATTCTCACTCCCCACCAAAAAGAACTGGAACGACTCATCGGAAAATGGGATTCGGTTGCTGAAAAAGTGGAGAAAACCATTACTTTTTCTAAACAGAATAATCTAGTTATCGTGATGAAAGGCGCTCCCACTTTAATAATCGACGGCGAAACGATTTATGAAAATACGACTGGCAACGCCGCTCTGGCAACAGCCGGAACTGGCGATGTGCTCACAGGAATGATTACGAGTTTGTTGGCTCAATCTTATGAACCTATTGATGCAGCCATTTTAGGAGTTTATCTTCACGGATTGACAGCCGATATTGCTTTGCCCAAAACGGGTTATCAGGCGTTTATCGCTTCGGATGTTATTAAGCATATTGGGAAAGCGTATTTGAGTTTGGAGAAATAAATTCACTTCATTTCTTTTTTTTTCCTTCATAAAAGTGTGATGAATCACATTTTTTCATTTGAATAAGTGTGGTTAATTACATTATTTCATTTGAATAAGTGTATATTTGCAATCGTATTAATTGTAAATATTGATTATGAATAGATTATTGATTCAAGAGATGGTTGCTTGGAAAAACTCAAAAAACCGCAAACCATTAATCATTCAAGGTGCAAGACAAGTAGGAAAAACTTGGTTGATGAAAGAGTTTGGCAAACGAGAATTTGAACAAGTTGTCTATCTCAATTTCGAAAGTAGTAGCAGATTAAGTCAATTGTTTGCTGTTGATTTTAATATAGAAAGAATTATTACTATCCTAGAAATTGAAACCAATCAGAAAATTAATCCCGAAACTACTTTACTCATTTTTGATGAAATTCAAGAAGTGGAAAAAGGACTGACTGCTTTGAAATATTTTCAAGAACAAGCACCGCAATATTATATAGTGGCAGCTGGCTCATTGCTTGGTATTTCTTTGCAAAAAAACAATTCATTTCCTGTGGGCAAAGTCGATTTTATGAAATTGTATCCTTTGAGTTTTATGGAATTTCTAGGAAATAATGGAGAACGTCTATTGGTAGAACAATTGCACCATAAAAATTGGGATGTTATTAGCACTTTTCATGAAAAGCTGATAGATCAATTGCGTTTGTATTATTTTATTGGCGGAATGCCAGAGGTGGTTGTCAATTATTTGGAAAACAAAGATTTGCAAACCGTAAGAACCTTACAGAAAAAAATAATTATAGGATATGAGAATGATTTTGCTAAATATGCACCTAATGAAATTGTTCCTAAAATAAAATTGGTTTGGAACACTTTGATTAGTCAATTAGCAAAAGAAAATAGGAAATTCGTTTACGGGCAAATCAAGAAAGGATCAAGGGCAAAAGATTTTGAAATGGCTATTAACTGGCTTGTGGATGCCGGTTTGGTTTTGAAAGTGAATAGAATAGAAAAACCCACAATGCCATTAAATGCGTATGTTGATTTTGATTCATTTAAGCTGTTTTTGGTGGATATTGGTTTGCTGAATGCTATTGGAAATTTGGATCAAAAAATTCTATTGGAGAAAAATTCTATTTTGACCGAATATAAAGGTGCATTGACGGAACAATTTGTTTGTCAGCAATTAAAAATTATAACTGATATTTATTATTGGGTTGCACCAAACGCTACTGCCGAAATAGATTTTCTTTTCCAAAAGGACAACGAGATTGTACCTGTTGAAGTAAAAGCGGAAGAAAATTTAAAGTCAAAAAGTTTAAAAGTTTTTGTGGATAAATTTGAAAATAAAAAAGCTATAAGAACTTCTATGAACAAATTTAGAAAAGAAGATTGGTTGACTAATATTCCCTTGTATGCAATTGATAGAATTTATTCTTAGAATGTTATACCAAACATAAATATATTATAGACCAATTTTGATAATTGGTTTTTTTATCATATATTTGGTCTATATTATAACAGTGATTATGGCACACGCAAAAATTTTGGTAATTAAGGAAACTGAAAAAGAAATTAAAATTCTACTCAAAAAATCTATCCCATTTATTGGACAACGTTTGAGAGTGCTTTTAATTTTGAAGCAAAATGAAGAAAAAGGTATTTCTAGACGAGAAGTTGCTAAACTAGCAGGAGTTGACCCAAATAGTGTTCAGAAATGGCGTGAGTTATACGTCAATTTTGGAATTGAAGGTTTGATTAGGCACGAAAGAGCAGGCTTTAAGCCGTCTGTTTTTAATACTATTGAACACGCTATGTTGGAAACAAAGCTCAATAGTTCCCAGAATGGACTTCAAGGTTATGTAGAGCTTAAAGATTGGATCGAAAAAGAAACTGGAAAGAATTTCAATTACAATACCTTACTTTATTACTGTATCAGAAATTTTAAATCAAGTGTAAAAGTAGCTCGCAAAAGTCACGTCAAAAAAGATGATGATTTGGGAATCGCTTTTAAAAAGATTTCGGACGAATCTGTCAAGAAATAGCAATCAATGCAGTAGGTGATTTTAGCTCTGTAAACTTGTACTTTCAAGATGAATCTCGTTTTGGCTTGTTTACTCGAAACGGAAAATCCGTTACTGCTATTAGAGTTAAACCGATTTGTACTTTTCAACAAGTGTTTAAATCAACTTGGCTTTCTGGTGCTTTTTCACCAATAACAGGAGATCATTTTCAGTTAATACTACCACATT
>JAYVIK010000306.1:0-20758 GCA_043770265.1 Flavobacterium sp.
AACAAAATAGGCTCCTCCCAACCTTTTATATTAACTAGTAATTTTAATTTTTTAGCAATCAAAAAAAGACTTATCATGATGACAAAAAACACCTCAAAAACAAAAGCTACACTAGTGAAGTTCGCACTTCTTGTACTGTTTATTGGTCTTACTACAACTTTATGCGCCCAGTTTTATTCTTCGAAAGAATCAAAATTTCAACATAAAATAGCAACAATGATTAATGTAGAGAATGGTCAAATAGGAAAAGATAATAAAGCCCAAATAATTGATAATCAAAAAGTTGTTTTTTTAAAAAATATTACAAATAAAATAAGTTCATTAGAAGGTAAAAGCGATTTACAACTTTTAGAAGACAAAAAAATAATCGTAAT
Source organism: Flavobacterium sp. (assembly GCA_043770265.1). Lineage (GTDB taxonomy): Bacteria > Bacteroidota > Bacteroidia > Flavobacteriales > Flavobacteriaceae > Flavobacterium. The sequence continues at coordinate 375 of JAYVIK010000306.1, forward strand.
CGACCCTGGTCATGGAGGAAAAGATACTGGATCTTATATTGGTACTGATGAAGCTGGTCAAGAAAAGAAAATTGTAGAAAACATTGCCAATAAAATAAAGTTATTGAACAGTAGTGGTGAATTCGAAATCATTTTACTTCGTGAAGATGATAGTTTTATTGAATTAAGCGAAAGAGTATCGAGAATAAACAAAATAAAGCCAAGTTTATTAATTTCATTACACGTAAACGCTTCGAAAAACAAAAATGAAAACGGTGTTCAAGCTTTTGTTTCAAAAGAAAATGCTTTTTATGAACAATCAAAAGAAAGTGCTAAAAATATAATTGATAAAATCTCTAACGAAAAACTTGCTAAAGGAGAAGTTAAAGACGGTCCATTTTATATGATCACACGCTCAAAATGCCCTGCATTATTAGTTGAAGTTGGCTACTTATCAAACGAAAATGACAGAGCTTATCTGATATCCGAAAATGGACAGAATGAAATTGCAAATAAAATATTTGAATTCATAAAAATGTAAACGTCTGTTAGACTTATTAACAGACCAATTTTAAGAATTGGAATTGGAAAAAATCAAGAAAATAATTGATATTGAAATCCAAAAGTTAAACAAAACAAATCCGTTCGATTTAATCTTAATTAAGTGAACGGATTTTTTATTAATAAAATTCGGAAATTAAAAAAAAGCTACAACTGAAATTTGCGAATTTGTGCTAAAAATAACCATCAATCATTATACCCCAAATAAGGCACTGCTTCTTCCTTAAAAACAACTCCATATTCTTCCAATTCTTTCAAAATAGGAAGATACACTTCTTCTCGAATGGGAAGTTGAACTCCGGGAGTTTTTATCTTGCCGTTTAAAATTAGTAAGGTCGCCATCGCGACAGGCAAGCCAACTGTTTTTGCCATTCCGGTATAGGTTTGGTCTTCGCCAAGACAAACCATTTTGGAATCAATTTGAAGTTTTTCCCCGTTTAATTCATAGCCAAATTTATGATACATCACAATCATATCTTTGTCATTGGGTTCTAATGTCCAACTTTCTTTCAATATTTTTTCTAGAATTTGAGCAGGTGTGGCCTTTTTCAAACCTACTATTTTGTTGGGATTGAACAAATCCAACTCCAATAATTTGTCCCACATTATATCGTCTTGATCGATTTTTAAAATCAAACGCATCTTAATTTCGACAGAATCCGTAGGATGGTAAGGTAAAAAAGAATTCACGAATTGGCGGTAACTCATATTCTCGGAATCTTCCATAATGTAGCTGTCATCGGTCATTCCGAGTTGAACGAACATATTCCAAGCTTTAGAAAAACCCACTCGGCGAATGGTTCCTCTATACAAAGTCAGGACATCGTTCAGGCCATAAACATCAAGATATTTTAGTGAATCACGGTTCGAATAGGCTTCAAATTTACCATAACCTTCTACTTCCAGAAATTCAGTTCGGCGGAATACATTACAATAGGGAATGTATTTGTAAGTTCCTTCCTGAAGAAATTTTGCGGCGCCACCTTGTCCTGCTAAAACTACATTTCGAGGTGCCCAAGTGAATTTATAATTCCATAAATTAGTATCGGATTCAGGAGCAACCAATCCACCGCAGAAGGATTCGAACAAAAGCATTTTCCCTCCTTTAGCTTTGATTTCATTGATTACTTTCATTGCACTCATATGATCAATTCCAGGATCAAGACCAATTTCATTCATAAAAATCAAATTATTTTCCTTGGCCAAAACATCCAATTCTTGCATAGCATCGCTAATATAAGAAGCCGTAACCATATTTTTTTTATATATAATACAATCTCGGGCAACTTCAATATGCAGGTGCGCTGGCAACATCGAAATTACAACATCGGCTTTTTGAATGGCTTCTTTTCTTTGAATTTTATCAAAAATATCCAATGAAATTGCCGTGGCATTGGGATGATTATTGGTTTTGCTTTGAGCAGATTCTAATGACAAATCGCCAATAATAAGATGAATGTTCTCTTCAATTGACTTGTTTAATAAATATTGAATTAACGAAGAAGCTGATCTTCCGGCTCCAATGATTAGGACTGTTCTCATATTGATATTTATTTAACACAAATATAAGTAATTGTTATATTCATAACAAGTGATGTGTGATTTAAAATCAAAATATTTTAAATCTAGTAAACAAAAAAGTATCGTTAAAATGAGTTGCCTTCGGTAGGAAAGAAATACTTTTGCAAATAAAAATCACACAATGGACAAAAAAATAATTTCTACGGGAGCAATTTTTGGAATGTTAGCAATCATATTAGGTGCGTTCGGTGCACATGCCTTAAAAAAAGTTTTATCCATCGAAGAACTCGCCACATTCGAAACAGGAGTAAAATATCAAATGTACCATGCTTTGTTTTTATTATTCATTGGATTGACTACTGAACTTTCGCAAAAAGCCAAAAAAACGATTTACTACTTGGTCGTTTTTGGAGTTCTTTTCTTTTCAGGGTCGATTTATTTATTGGCTACCAACAACCTAACTTCATTTGACTTTAAGGTAATTGGTTTCGTAACACCAATTGGTGGATTGCTATTAATATTGGCTTGGGGCGTTTTATTGGTTAATTATTTAAAGAAAAAAGCATAATTATTTTGAGCTGTTGATACATAAATATATAGTATCTTTTGAACAAAGAGTCACGCCAAAACGTGGCTCTTTGTTGTTTTAGATTGGAACACTTTAAACAACAAAATGTAACAATCGACGTTGTAACTGGACTAATTATTATCAATCAATCAAGTGTCTGTAAACAGGCGCAGCAAATCAAAAATCAAAATGTTAAAAAGCTTCTTCATCATGTGTTCTGGAGCCGACAAAAATCTCCTCGTGGGTTGCTCCGAAGGTGAACAAACCAAATATGTTGGTATTGGCGCCACAGTTTTCTTTACCGCCGTTTTGGCTTTTATTGCCAGTTCTTATGCACTTTTTACAGTTTTTGACAATCCTTTCATTGCTATGGGATTTGGCATAGTTTGGGGATCGCTAATTTTCAATTTAGACCGATTTATTGTTTCCACCATTCGTAAAAGAGATAATTTCAAAAGTGAATTTTTGCAGGCTAGTCCGAGAATTATTTTGGCGATAATCATTGCCATCGTTATTTCGAAACCCTTGGAAATAAAAATTTTCGAAAAAGAAATCAATACCGTTTTATTGAAAGAAAAAAATGCAATGGCTTTGAATAACAAAAAGCAAGTTGCAAATTTTTTCAAATCAGATTTAGAAAAAAACAAAGCCGAAACCGACAAGTTGAATGCAGAAATTGCTAAGAAAGAAAAAGAAGTAAATACTTTATACGAAACCTACATTACCGAAGCAGAAGGTACAAAAGGTACAATGAAATTGGGAAAAGGACCAGTTTTCAAAGAGAAAATGACCAAGCATAATTTGGCTTCGACAGAATTGGATTCTCTTAAAAAAACAAACTTGGCTAAAATTGCTCTCAACGATAAAAAAGCAATAACGCTTCAAGCTGATTTAGATAAAAAAGTAACCGAAACCCAACCTATTATTGACAGTTTTGATGGTTTGATGGCACGAATTAATGCTTTAAATAAATTGCCACTTATTCCATCTTTATTTATAATGTTGCTGTTTTTGGCTATCGAAACTTCGCCAATTATCGCCAAATTATTATCTGCTAAAGGCGAATACGATTACAAGCTGGAAGATTTAGAAACGGCATTGCAAGCGACTTTAGCACAAGACAAGTACCAACGAAATTTATTACTAAAAACCAGCGCATCGATGCACGACAAAGTCTATGAAGACATTGCACAGGACAAGAAACTATTTGATTTGCAACATCAGAAAGCCATCGAATTACTGGAGTTACAAGCCCATAATTTTGTAGAAAAACAGAAACAAACGATGTGATTTGAATAGTACAGTGAATCGAATTTTTGCTATTGCAGGAATAAACAAAAAGAATTAGCTGGTAAAATTTAAATTTTGAATCAATGTTTTTTCTCAAACAAATATAAGAGTCAGGACGCTTTTGCAAACAGTGAAGCTATCGAATCAAGAAATCACATATAATTTTTCTTTTTTTTATTCCTATTTAATTGATGGTTTGATTTTTTTTTGAACCAAAAAAAAGTAAATTTATTTGGAATTTTTTACTGAAAAAATGTGTGTTTCGCGGAGACTAAAAAAGTCAACTCAGCAATAAAAATCACTTTTAAAATTTTCAAAAGTGCAATATTTAAAAAAAACTTCTACTTTTGTGCCAGAAAAATAAAGCAATGGCAAAGAATTTAGTTATCGTTGAGTCCCCTGCAAAGGCAAAAACAATTGAGAAATTTCTGGGAAGCGACTATCAAGTGGAGTCAAGTTATGGGCATATTGCCGACTTACCATCCAAAGAAATTGGTGTTGATGTAGAAAATGGTTTCAAGCCAAAATACGAAGTTTCCGCTGATAAAAAAGCATTGGTTTCTAAACTAAAAACTTTAGCTAAAAAAGCCGAAACAGTCTGGTTAGCAAGTGATGAGGATCGAGAGGGAGAAGCTATTTCTTGGCATTTATCCGAAGAATTAAATCTAGATAAGAAGAAAACTAAGCGAATTGTTTTTCACGAAATTACCAAAACTGCGATTCTAAAAGCAATAGAAAATCCACGCGAAATAGATTATAATTTGGTCAATGCACAACAAGCTCGAAGAGTCTTGGATAGATTGGTTGGTTATGAATTGTCGCCAGTACTTTGGCGAAAAGTAAAAGGGGGACTTTCGGCAGGACGTGTTCAATCGGTTTCAGTTCGTTTGATTGTGGAGCGAGAAAGAGACATCCAGAATTTCAATCCATTTGCTTCTTATTCGGTGGTAGCTGAATTTACAAATGAATCTGGGAAATCATTCAAAGCTAAACTGCCCAAGAATTTTAATACTAAAAAAGAAGCCGAAGATTTCTTGAAAAAGAATGTTGGTTCTACGTATAAAGTTTCGGATCTAGAAACAAAGCCTACCAAAAAATCACCAACCGGACCTTTTACCACTTCGACTTTGCAACAAGAAGCTGCTAGAAAATTGTATTTACCTGTTGGAATCACGATGCAATTAGCACAGCGTTTATACGAAGCCGGACTCATTACTTATATGAGAACGGATAGCGTGAACTTGTCAAAAGATGCGATGGAAGCAGCTCAGGCAGAAATCATCAAATCCTACGGAAAGGAATTCTCGAAACCAAGAACTTTTGTCAATAAAAGTAAAGGAGCCCAGGAAGCTCACGAAGCCATTCGTCCAACAGATATGTCGCGACACACCGTTAATATTGACAGAGATCAAGCTCGGTTGTATGATTTGATTTGGAAAAGAACATTAGCTTCTCAAATGAGCGATGCCGAATTAGAGCGTACCAATGTTAAAATTGCAGCTAATAATCACAGTGAAATATTCTCAGCATCAGGCGAAGTTTTACTTTTTGAAGGATTCTTAAAAGTGTATTTAGAAGGCCACGATGACGATGAAGAAGAACAGGAAGGAATGCTTCCGGCAATGAAGATTAATGAAAAGTTGCTCAATAACTACATTTCAGCTACCGAAAGATATTCTCGTCCAGCTTCAAGATATACCGAAGCTTCTTTGGTAAAAAAATTAGAGGAACTAGGAATTGGTCGTCCATCTACTTATGCGCCAACGATTTCTACCATTATCAACAGAAATTATGTAGAGAAAGGAACACTTGACGGTCAGGAACGAAATTATACACAACTGACTTTACAAGCTGGAAAAGTAGGAGAGAAGTTGCTCAAAGAAAATACCGGATCCGATAAAGGAAAACTAGTTCCAACGGATATTGGAACCATAGTTACTGACTTTTTGGTTAAAAATTTCGAAAATATTCTAGATTATAATTTCACTGCCAAAGTGGAACATGATTTTGACGAAATCGCCGAAGGAAACATCGTATGGACAAAAATGATGCAAGAATTCTACGATAAATTTCACCCAAATGTGAAAGATGTAGAAGCCAATGCCGATAGAGAAAGTGGCGAAAGAATACTTGGGAAAGATCCAAAAACTGGTAAACAAGTTTCCGTTCGTTTGGGGAAATTTGGGCCAATGGCTCAAATTGGTGAAGCCGATGACGAAGAGAAAAAATTCGCTAGTTTGATGAATGAGCAAAATATTGGCAACATCACGCTGGAAGAGGTTTTGGATTTATTCTTGTTGCCTAAAAATTTAGGTTTATATAAAGGAGAAGAAGTTGAGGTAAGTAACGGTCGTTTTGGTCCTTATGTGCGTCACGGAAGCGTTTTTGTTTCTTTACCAAAAGGCGAAAATCCATTGGATGTAACGATAGATAGAGCGCAAGAATTAATTGACGATAAAGCTCAGGCCGATGCGCCAATTGCAGTTTATAAAGGAGAAGGAGTTCAAAAAGGAACAGGACGTTTTGGACCTTTTATCAAATGGGATGGTATTTTTATTAATGTAAGCAAGAAATACAATTTCGATAATTTGTCTCAATCAGACATTGAAGAATTGATTGAAGATAAATTACAGAAAAATATCGATAAGGTTTTGCATAATTGGACTGATGAAGGAATTTTGGTCGAAAAAGCCCGTTGGGGAAGATCGGTTATCACCAAAGGAAAAATCAAAATTGAATTAAGCAAAGATGTTGATGCTACGAAATTGACTTTGTCCGAAGTGCAAGAAATGATTGCAAAGAAAACACCTGCTAAAAAAGTTGCCGCCAAAAAAACTACTACAACAAAGAAAGCAGTTGCAAAAAAACCTGTTGCAAAAAAGAAATAAAATATGGAATTCGATTTTCTGAAACCTTTAGATAATGAAATTCTTGAAGTAATCAAAGGATTTACTTCCCAGCAATTGGGAAGTAAAGTAGTTTTACACACTGCCGAAGATGTTCCGGATTTGAATAAAATTAGAATTGCAATTATAGGTGTTTTAGATAATAGAGGCAATTTAAATCAAACCGAAGAAGTCGATTTGAATCACATTCGAAAAGAATTGTATGGTCTTTTTCCCGGAAATTGGGATGCTTCAATAGCCGATTTAGGAAATATTATTGAGGGAAATTCTATTTCCGACACACATTTTGCTTTGCGAAAAGTAGTTTCGAGTTTAATAAAGAAGAGAATTATTCCTATAGTTATAGGTGGTTCACAGGATTTGACTTATGCGCTTTACAGAGGGTATGACGAATTAGAACAAATGGTAAATTTGGTTTCCATTGATAGTAAATTTGATTTTGGAAAAGAAAGTGAAGTCGTTTCAGCTTCATCGTATTTAACGAGAATTATTATTGAAGAACCAAACAATCTTTTTAATTTTAGCAATCTAGGGTATCAAACGTATAATAATTCTCAGGAAGAAATTGATTTGATTGATAAATTATTCTTTGAAGCCTATCGTCTAGGTGAAATTTCGAATAATATAGCCCTAGCAGAGCCGGTTTTTAGAGATGCTGATTTGGTTAGTTTGGATTTGACATCGGTAAAATCTTCTGCTTCTGGAAATTTCACATCTTTTATTCCTAACGGATTTAATGGTAAAGAAATTTGTGCTTTATCAAGATATGCTGGAATAAGCGATAAAGTTTCACTTTTTGGTATATTTAATCACAATAATTCTGCACAAGAATCCGTTCTTATCGCACAAATCATTTGGTATTTTATCGAAGGTTATCATTATCGATCAAACGAATATCCTTTTGGAAGCCGTGAAAATTATATAAAATATATAATTCCTCTAGAAGAAGAATTGATATTCTACAAAAGCAATAAAACCGATAGATGGTGGATAGAAATACCTTTTATTTCTACTGGGAATAATAAGTTAAAGAAAAGTTCGTTATTACCTTGCTCTTATGAGGAATATTTAGGTGCTTGCAATCAAGAAATTCCCGAAAGATGGTGGAAAGCACAGCGAAAAAATATAATATAATCCAAAATTTAATAAAATCCTTTTTATGGGAAATAGGCTTATAATCTAAAAATCGTTTCTTTTTCAACACATTAAAAACTAAAAAATATTTTAAGATATTAGTCTTTCTTTAATAGTGTTTGGACTGTAAAATATTTCACGAGAACGTGTTTAATTTTAGTTTTGTACTGTTGAATAAATAGTACTCTAAAAAATTGTTTTATTAAATAATAATAAATAGGTTTACAAACTGAATAATAATGAATAATTAACCCTATAAATATGAAGAAGTTTATTGCTTTTACTGCAATTTTAACCCTACTAATTGGCTGTGGTAAAATATCTGACAAAGGAGAGCTAGTCGGTGTTAAAGGTGCAAAATGGCATCCTGAAAAACCTTATGGAATGACATTAGTTCCCGGAGGTTCTTTTATTATGGGAAAATCCGATGGGGATGTTGCCAATGTAGGTGATGCAACTACAAAAACAGTTACTGTTCGTTCGTTTTATATGGACGAAACGGAAATTACCAATAGAGAATACCGTGAATTTGTAGAATGGGTAAAAGACTCCACAATGAGAGTTCGTTTAGCCATTCTAGCTGATGAATCTGGGATAAAACCAGGGGCTGGAGCGGCCAACGGAAAAGGAAAAGGGAAAAGTTCTGGTAGTATTGGAGATTTTGCTTTTAATGATCAAAATCCAGATAAAATGACTGCTTATGATAAGTACATGTATGATAATTATTACAGTATTGGCACGACTGAAGATCCTTATGCTGGTAGAAAGCTCAATCGAAAAGTAAAGCTTATAAAAGATACCAAATCGTATCCTGACGAATATTATACTGAAGTTATGGATTCTATGTATTTGCCTCTTGAAGCTTCTTATAACGGATTAAGAACAATAGATGTCGATAAATTAAAATTTAGATACTCTTGGATGGACATACAAGCTGCGGCTAAAGCTAAGGTAGGAAAACGCCAGGATTTCATTAAAACTGAAAAAGTAAAAGTATATCCAGACACCACTACTTGGATCAAAGATTTCTCTTATTCCTATAACGAACCAATGCACAATGATTATTTTTGGCATCAAGCTTATGGAGATTATCCAGTTGTGGGAGTGAATTGGCAACAGACTAAAGCATTTTGTGCATGGAGAACTTTAAAAAAGAATACTTACATTAAATCAAAAAAGAAAGGTCACGATCAAACCAATAGTTTTAGATTGCCTACAGAAGCCGAATGGGAATATTCAGCTAGAGGCGGTTTAGAATCAGCAACTTATCCTTGGGGAGGCCCTTACACCAAAAATGACAGAGGTTGTTTTCTTGCTAATTTCAAACCAATGAGAGGGGATTATGCAGCAGATCAAGCTTTATATACCGTAGAAGCCAAATCGTATGAACCAAATGGTTACAATTTATACAATATGGCAGGAAATGTAGCCGAATGGACAGAATCATCTTACGATCCTAATGCGTATGAATATGTTTCCTCTATGAATCCAAATAACACTAATACTTCAAACAAACGTAAAGTGGTACGTGGTGGTTCCTGGAAAGATGTTGCTTATTTTCTTCAAGTAAGTACAAGAACCTTTGAATATGCAGACTCTGCAAGAAGTTTCATAGGTTTTAGAACCGTTCAAGACTACATGGGAACACAATCAACTGAAAAAATTAATAAAAAAAAGTAATTCTTCAAACGAATTAAAATAAAACAAATATTATGGCATTGATAAGTAAACAAAAGATGAATTTCGCATACGGAATGGGTGCAGCAGTAGTAATTATTGGAGCGTTATTCAAAATTACTCACGCTGAGATTGGCCCATTAAATGGAAATGTATTACTTACAATAGGTCTTGTAGTTGAGGCTGGAATTTTTGCACTTTCTGCTTTTGAACCTGTTGAAGAAGATTATAAATGGGAAAATGTGTATCCACAGCTTTATGACAAAACAGTAGCTCCAGCTAAAATAACTAAAGTTGAAGCTCCTGTTGAAGACGCACAAGGTTTATTGTCTAAAAAATTAGATGCTATGCTTAAAGATGCTAAAATTGACGGAGAATTGATGTCAAGTTTAGGAAATAGTATTAAAAATTTTGAATCAGCGGCTAAAGCACTTTCACCAACGGTTGATTCTATTGCTTCTACCAAAAAATACAGCGAAGAATTGACTTTGGCTGCAGCTCAAATGGAATCTTTGAACAGCTTATATAAAATTCAATTGCAAAGTGCTTCAAGAAATGCACAAATCAATGAAGAAGTAGCTGAAAATAATTTAAAATTAAAAGAACAAATGCAATCATTAACTTCGAACTTGTCATCATTGAACAATGTTTATGGAGGAATGCTTTCTGCAATGAATAACAAAGGATAATTAGTTCAGACTTTTATAAAAACAACAACAACTAATTATTAGAAAATATGGCGGCAGGAAAGTTGAGTCCTAGACAGAAGATGATAAACCTAATGTACTTGGTTTTTATCGCGATGTTAGCATTAAATATGTCCAAAGAAGTTTTATCAGCGTTTGGAATTTTGAATAATAAAATAATTGAATCGAATTCAATAACAGATGGTAGAAATGAATCTTCATTCCAACAGTTATCCCAAAAAGCAGTAGATCAGCCAGGACAATTTGGTGACAAAAGAGCAAAAGTTGAAAAGATTAGAGCATTATCTAAAGAATTTAATGATTATATTGAAGGTATCAAAACGACTGTTACTAAAACATTTGAAAGGGATATTGAAGGAAATCTTCCTTTCGAAGAAATGGATAAAGGGGATATAATTGACGGAATGTTTTTTACAGGAGACAAAGTTTCTACAAAAGGTAAAGAATTTTTAGATAAAATTCACAATTACCCAGCCCAGATAAAAGCAATTGGCGGTAGTTCTATTGCAGAGTCTGAAATGAAAAAAATAGAGAAAAGATTCGCTACTGATAAAGTCTATTCTGAAAAGGCAGGAGCAAAATTAGATTGGATTAAGTATAATTATGAGGGTTATCCATTAATAGCTACGATAACTAAACTATCTCAATTGCAAGCGGATATTAAAACCACGGAAAGCGATGTAATGACTGGAATGTTTCAATCGGATTTGGTTGCAGCAGCTTCACTTACGGCTTATCAGCCGATTGTAGTTCTTGAAAAATCGGTTTTCTTTCAAGGAGAAGCTGTTAAAGGAAAAATTATTCTTGGTAAATTTGATCCTTCATTGAAAGCAAAATCAGTTGTTGTTAATGGATCAAGTGTTCAAGCACAAGCAGGACAAGCTAATTTTTCTTTCGGTTCAGGAAATATTGGTGAACACCCAATTAGTGGTTCATTCAATTTTGACGAAAATGGAAAAGTAATTAGTTTACCAATTAAAGATAAATATGTGGTTGTAGCCAGACCAAAATCCGCTACTATTTCTGCTGATAAAATGAATGTAGTGTATCGTGGAGTTGTAAACCCTATGACTATCTCATTTGCAGGAATATCACCTGATAAGGTTTCTGCATCAGCGCCTGGTTTAACACGTATTGGTAATACGAGTTCATATACAATGCGTCCAGGAGCAGGTAATGAAGTGGTTATTAATGTTGTTGGAACACTTCCTGATAATTCAAAAGTTCCTGATTCAAAGGTGTTTAGAATAAAAGGAATACCTGCACCAGTCGGAACAATTAGAGCAGAAATGGGAACCGTAAAAGGACCTAAATCGAGTTTAGAAATTTCTACTATTGGTGCTAAACTAGTTGATTTTGATTTTGATGTTGTTTTAGATGTAGTTGGATTTAATTTTAAAGTTACTGGTCAGCCTACTCAAGTTGTTCTGGGAAATAAATTGAATGCACAATGTAAAGCGGCTCTTGCAAAAGTGGGAAGAGGCGATCAGGTTATCATTTCTGAAATTAAAACTAGACTTGTCGGATCGAGTGGTTATCAAGTACCAAAAACTTCACCAGTAATTTATGAAATACAATAATTGAAGAATTTGAAACAAACTGTTTCAGTAACTTATAATGATAATATGATGAATATGAGAAATTTTTTAATAGTAGTTATTGCCATTTTTAGTAGTGCTCTTTCTTATGCGCAACCTAATTTGCTCAATGCAAAGATTCCAGAAGAAATTGGTCTTAAGTCAGCTGCGCAGTTAATCTCAGACAATGATAAACCATTAGAATATGGGTATGTTGATGATAGAGATGTTTTGATGGGGAAAACGGTTTGGGAAATTATTGATTTAAGTGAAAGAATTAATTTTCCTTTGTATTTTCCAATTGATACGGCCAATATTGGTTCAGACAGACGTTCATTATACGATGTTTTGACTAAAGCTATTCGTAACGGAGAAATCACTGAAGTATATACTGATAGTTATTTCAATACCAAAAAGTCATATAAGGATATTCAAGCTTCTTTGACTCGTATAGATACGACTGATGCAGCAAAAGAACAGATGAATGCAGGGCAAAAAATTTCGCCAGAATACATTTTAAAGCAAGATCTTACTGCTCAAGATGTGAGCCAATATAAAATTAAAGGATATTGGTATTTTGACAAACGTCAAAGTGAACTGAAATACCGATTACTAGGTATTTGTCCAGTTACACCCGATGTTTATACTATGAATAGCGAAGAAAAAGATTACATCGAATTGTTCTGGGTATTTTTTCCAGCATCAAGAGATGTTTTACATGAATATAAAGCATTCAATGATAAGAATTCCGCAATGCCTATTTCATTTGATCAAATATTAAATTCAAGGCGTTTTAATGCTGTTATTTATCAAGAAGAAAACGTATATGGGGATAGAGCAATTGTGAGTTATATGAAAGACAATGCTCAAAATCAATTGCTTGAAGCGGAACGAGTGAAAGAAAAAATACGTGATTTCGAAGAAGATATGTGGAATTATTAATTTTAATTTCAAATTTTATAAAGGACTCTTGCTAATTGCGAGAGTTCTTTTTTTATAGGTATGTTGGTTTAATCTTCAAACTCCCAACTTCAAACTCCCAACTTCAAACTTCCCACTTTAAATGGTTGATTACTTAATAATAGGTTCTGGATTAGCGGGTATTTCATTTTCTGAAATCGCCTTGCAAAATCATAAATCTATTTTGGTAATGGATAATAACTCTCAGAATTCATCCAAAATAGCAGGGGGTTTGTACAATCCTGTCATTTTAAAACGATTTAGCGAAGTTGGGCATGCCAAGGAACATTTGCAGATTATGAATGAATTCTTTACAAATTTAGAAAGAAAGCTCATTTGTAAAGTAGATTTTAAAATGCCAATTTTAAGAAAATTTTTCTCCATCGAAGAGCAAAACAATTGGTTCTTAGCTTCGGATAAAGAAAATCTAGCTCCTTTTTTGTCCACAAATTTAATTTCAAAAAAATATTCGTCGATAGATTCCCCTTTTGGATATGGAGAAGTTTTTCAAACCGGTTATGTTGACACGGCTCTTTTGTTGCGGAAATACAAAGAATATCTAATTAAGATTAATTTATTTAGTGACGAATCTTTCGATTATGCTCTTTTGAAAGAAGAAAATATTGGCATCCGTTACAAAGACATTCAAGCAAAGCACATCATTTTTGCCGAAGGTTTCGGTATGCACGCCAATCCTTATTTTAATAATTTGCCATTGGATGGCACCAAAGGAGAGCTTTTTATTATCAAAGCACCAGCATTAGATTTGGATGTAATTCTAAATACAAGTTTTTTTGTTTTGCCGCTAGGCAATAATTTATACAAAGTCGGTGCCACTTATAATTGGGCTGACAAAACCGATATTCCGACAGAAGAAGGAAAAGCCGAATTAATCGAAAAAATAAAAGAAATAATTAAATGCGATTTTGAAATTATTGAACATTTAGCAGGAGTTAGACCAACGGTAAAAGATAGAAAACCATTGGTTGGAACGTATTCAAATAACAATTCAATACACATTCTCAATGGATTGGGTACACGAGGTGTAATGCTTGGGCCAGCTATGGCAAAAGCGTTGTTCGAAAATATTGAACACCAAATTCCGTTAGATAAAACTATCGATATTCGAAGATTTACAAAAAAGAATTAATTTACTTTTTATATTTCTCATCAAAAGACACAAAAAAATTGATGTAAATATTCCTTGACCATCGCAAAACGAACGGGAATAAAATAATGTTAGATACAATTATGGAGATAAAACTTGTTTTTAAACTCGAATGAATAAAGATATACGAAATCACAAATGCGGCAATACTTAGGGCTACATTCAATCCATAACTCACATACATTGCTCCATAAAAAAACGAAGGTTCGATTTGGTATGTCAAATCACAATGACTGCATTTTTCGTGCATTTTTAGAATTTTAGAAAAATGTAACGGATTTTTGTCCAAATACATACTCTCATTCTGACATCTTGGACAACTTCCTGTTAAAATACTATTTAGTTTGGATCCTTTTTTTAACATTTGCAAAAATTTTAATTTCATTCCGATTGGTTATAGAACCTCGGTTTGGCGAAGGTACGATTTTGTGCTTTTCTTAATGTAACATTTGTAACAAATCATGCTCAATATACACAATTTGTCCGTTTCTTTTGGAGGAACTTATTTATTTGAAGAAGTAACCTTTCGATTGGGTGCTGGAGACCGTGTCGGTCTTGTTGGTAAAAACGGAGCGGGAAAATCGACAATGCTCAAAATTTTGGCCAAAGATTTTGCGCCTGATTCTGGAGTTATATCCCAAGAAAAGGAAGTTCGAATGGGTTTCTTGCGTCAGGATATTGATTTTGAACAAGGAAGAACGGTGCTCGAAGAGGCCTATGAAGCCTTTACAGATATTAAAATAGTAGAAAAAAAATTAGAACAGATTAACCATCTATTGGTCACTCGAACGGATTACGAAAGTGATGAATACGGTCAGATTATTGAAGATTTATCCGATTACACACATAGGTTTGAATTGCTGGGCGGTTACAATTATATTGGCGATACTGAGAAAATTCTTCTGGGATTGGGTTTTAAAAGAGAAGTTTTCAACGATCAAACCGATACTTTTTCTGGAGGGTGGAGAATGCGTATCGAATTGGCCAAATTGTTATTGCAAGCCAATGATGTTTTGCTTCTGGATGAGCCTACGAATCACTTGGATATTGAGAGTATCATTTGGTTAGAAGGATTTTTGCGTAATTATCCTGGAGTTGTAGTGATTGTTTCGCACGATAAAATGTTTTTGGACAATGTGACTAATAGAACGATAGAAATATCTCTTGGAAAAGCTTATGATTTCAATAAACCATATTCAGAGTATTTGGAATTAAGAGGCGAAATCAGAGAAAAACAATTGGCAACGCAAAAAAACCAAGCTAAAAAAATTGAGGAAACCGAAAAATTAATTGAAAAATTCCGTGCTAAAGCTTCTAAAGCTTCGATGGCACAATCTCTCATAAAGAAATTAGACAAAGTAGAACGCATCGAAGTGGATGAGGACGACAATTCTGTTATGAATATTTCTTTTCCACTTTCGAAAGAACCTGGGAAAGTCGTAATTGAAGCCGAAGATGTGACTAAAAAATATGGAGACAAAACCATCTTGAAAGACATTTCACTTTTGGTCGAACGCGGAAGCAAGATTGCTTTTGTTGGACAAAACGGTCAAGGAAAATCGACTTTTATGAAAGCGATTGTCAACGAATTTGAGTACGGCGGCAATATTAAACTAGGGCACAATGTACAATTGGGTTATTTTGCTCAAAACCAAGCCGAATATTTGGATGGTGAGATTACGTTATTGCGAACAATGGAAGATGCCGCAACTGATACGAATCGTTCGAAAGTGCGAGATATGCTAGGTTCGTTCTTGTTTCGTGGCGATGATGTCGAAAAGAAAGTAAAAGTCCTTTCTGGAGGCGAAAGGAATCGTTTGGCGCTGTGTAAATTGCTTTTGCAACCTATCAATGTTTTGGTAATGGATGAGCCTACAAACCACTTGGACATTAAATCTAAAAATGTATTAAAAGCCGCTTTGCAAAAATATGAAGGAACGCTACTTTTGGTTTCACACGATAGGGATTTTCTTCAGGGAATGTCGAATATTGTTTATGAATTCAAAGACCAAAAAATAAAAGAATATTTGGGCGATATTAATTATTTTTTAGAACAGCGCAATCTTGAAAATATGCGTGAAGTAGAGAAAAAAGATACTGATAAATCGTCTTCTCCATCCAAAGATCAGAAAGCAAGTAGCAAAGCCTCTTATGAAGATCAGAAGAAAGGAAAAGCCTTGCAGAATCGTTTAAGCAAAATAGAAAGTCAAATCAAACAATTGGAAAAAGATCTTTTGCATGACGACAAAATGTTAGCTTCCAATTACGATAAACATATAGAAGATGCTGCTTTTTTTGTAGCCTATAATAGGAAAAAAGCAGATTTAGACAAACTGCTTTTAGACTGGGAAATTGTTCAGGAAGAAATTGATAACGCTGGGTTATAAAATCAGTCCAATCTTTTTTGAATGCTGAATAGCTTCGCTGCTATGGGTGAAATAACATGTCGAAACATTCAAACTTTCTAGGTTTTTCAGAACAATTGAAACTTTTTCTTTTTCTGTCGCACCCGTTTTTCGAATATAAACCGCAATAACATTTACAGGGAAAATTTTACAAATGGTTTCGTATAAAAACGGATCTTCTTGTGAATCATCTCCCAGTAAAACGTATTTCAAATTGGGATAAAATTCTAAAATGTGTTTTATTTTTTCAAATTTGTGATTGTGGTCACCTCTTCCTGACCAGAAAAAATCGGTTAGACTGGTTTTAATGTCTTTTAGCAATAGAACAGCTTTAGGTAATTGATGGATTTCGGTAAATTTTATAATAAAACGATACAAATTCCACTCGCTACTCGATACATAAAAAAAGGCATTTTGTTCGTCTTTATTGGTTCTTCCAGAACTGCTCAATGCTTGATAATGTGAAACGACATCTTCAAATACTTTTCGAGAATTTACGTTTCGAAACAATAAAACGTAGATTTTTCGTAAAGGATTCTTGGTATGAGAAACCAAAAAAGTATCGTCAATATCCGAAATAATACCCAAATTTCCTGTTTTGGGACGAATGTAACTTTCTTGGACTGCTATAGTTTTCTGTTTGTAAATGACATTCACCTCATAATCAATCCAGCCATGACCCACATTTGGATCGACGGGAAGGCAAAATTTAAAATAGCCGTCAGCAAGTGTTTTGGTATGAATGGTAGTATTGTTGTGTTTTAAATACACATCGGCATTGGATTGCGTTTTAATTCTAAAAAGACTGATAATTGAGGAAGCATTTTTGAATTTTTTTTTCTCGAAGGTATAATCCTCTTTCTTTGTTGGTTTGAAAACGTGTCCCATCACAATTAATTCTTCCTCATTGGCATATCCGCGGTATAATTTTAGAATGGGCTCCATTTTTGTAGTAAATTTGATGTGTGTTAAAATTAATCGTTTTTA
Source organism: Flavobacterium sp. (assembly GCA_043770265.1). Taxonomy (GTDB): domain Bacteria; phylum Bacteroidota; class Bacteroidia; order Flavobacteriales; family Flavobacteriaceae; genus Flavobacterium. The sequence goes on from JAYVIK010000306.1 coordinate 17,815, forward strand.
ACTAATTAAATAGTAAAAAATTGAAAAAGAATGTATTGTTGGTTGTCAATCCTATTTCGGGAGATTTGGACAAATCGGATTTGCTAAATACTGTTCAGGTGTTTTCGGTTGCCAATAATTTTAATTTGGTGGTTTACGAAACTACAGGAGAAAAAGATTGTGTAGCAATACAGTCGCTTTATAAGCAATATAATTTGGATCGGATTGTTGTGGCTGGAGGCGATGGAACCATAAAAATGGTGGCCGAAGCGGTCGAAAAATATGATATTGTTATAGGAATCTTGCCTGCTGGATCTGCCAATGGTTTGTCGGTAGATTTGGGATTGCCCGCCACATTAGAAGAGAATTTGGAGGTTGCTTTTTTGAACCATTATATGGAAATGGATATGGTCAGTATTAACGGCAAAAAGAGTATTCATCTGAGTGACATTGGCATCAATGCTGATTTGGTCAAGAATTATGAAGCAGGCGATTTGCGCGGTTTTTGGGGTTATGCAATGCAAGCTTTCACTACTTTGATAGATGCCGAGGAGCCGTTCGCAGCTACTATAACAGCCAATAACGAAACTGTCGAACATACTGCTAGAATCATCGTTATTGCGAATTCCCAAAAGTACGGAACTGGCGTTACGATTAATCCAAACGGAAAAATGGATGATGGAAAGTTTGAATTAATCATTCTAAAAAGTCTTGATGTCCTATTGATTGGCAAAATTATTACTGGAAATATGCCGTTCGATTCGGAGGATATTGTAATAATTTCGACTGAAAAAGCATTGGTAAAAACAGATAGATTGGTTAATTTTCAAATTGATGGTGAATATTGTGGTGCCCAAAATGAATTGGAAATTCATATTTTGCACAAACAAATGAAAATTGCAGTTCCGTAAATTTGAATTATTTGAAAGGGTTTCGCTCTTTCCATTCCACTTCTGGTTCTAAATAGCAATACACTTTTTCGAATGCTAAGTCCGCAATTGGATTGCTGTGTTTCGCAAAACTGTACATTTTTAGGGGTTTTGCGCCAATGGAACTCTTGATTTCTAAAGCGGTTCGGGCAAAAATAATTTCTTTAAAACCTTTATTGATAGAATAAGCAACCATATCATACAGCATATTCAAATACAGCATTTTCTCTCGTTGAATACTTTCATCATAACCTAAAAAGTAAGTGTCCATAACTTCTCCATTTTTGATGATGGTATTGAAACCAATTAGTTTTTCATCTAGAAAATAGCCGTAAAAAAGAAATTTATCCTGGAGTATTTCTTTAAAAACTCTGAAATGGTTTTTTGCTAAGAAAAAAGTATTGAAATGAGCATTTTTGGCCACGTGAAAATACAAATCATATATGGTTTCTTCGTATTTGATAATATCTTCAAGTTCCATTTTCCTTTTTTCAATGCCATCGGCTTTTTTTCGAGCGCGTTTGTATTGATCTCGGTATTTTTTGGACAAAGCATCGATATAATCTTGTTCAGACTTCCAATGATTTGGAATGTCAAAAAGCATATTGGGCTGAGCCGAAAACTGAAAATAGTGATTGAATCCAGCTTGATGAAACGATTTCAATTCTTCTTGGGGAAAGTCCTTGAAAGTGGTGATATGGACTTTTAATCCTTTCCTTTTGAAAAGAATTTTTAGTTTTTCCGAAGCTGTTTTTAAAGCATGCAGTATTTCAACTTTTTCTATTGTATCAGAAAAGGAATAGGTGTTTTCGCCCGTGAGCATATTGTTGCCAATAATAAGTATGTGGGAACAAAATCTTTTCAGAATTGTATTTCGAACAGCATTTTTTACACATTGATCGCGTTCTCCGAAAGATTCTAATTTATTTAAATCTAAAAATTGTGAAAGTGAAATCCCAACCAATTCATCTTTGTCAAACAGTCCAATAAAGTGGCAAAACATATTGGAAGGAGCCGATTTTTCTAGAACCTCTAAATATTCTTTGCTCAAAAAAATGTTTTCCATAGCAAAATCATTCCAATTATCAGGAAGTTCTGAAACCGTAGAATATATTTTTATAGACAGAGGTGTTTTCAAATAAAAAAAATCGCCCACAAATGTAGAGCGATTGTATTGTAATTAAATGTTAAATTATTTGGAGCCATAAATTATTTCCAACCACAAATTATAGAACCCATAATGGTCAACATTACAATATAATATCCTGCATGAATGGCCGAATATTTCCAAGTTTTGCGTTCGAATAGACCATTCATTGCAACTATAGGTAGGGCTATAAAAATTCCTGACATAAACCCGTGAAGTGCACCGTGTTTGTAAGTTCGGAAAGCATCTCCATAATCAGTTAAAAAAGTAGCGTAAGAAGGTTTTGCTGTCGCTATCATATCTGGCCCGCCAATCATTCCTATAGGTCCCATTTGATGGATCACTAAAACAGGCATAATAAAAGCTAGCATAAGCGCATAAACAAAGGTAAGTCCAAAAATTTTGAGCATATTTCCCTTTTCAAGTTGTTCTTGAGTCAGGCCTGCTTCTTTCATCCAAATCGTTCCAAAAACCTTTGGATTGTACCATACATAACCTACTACAAACGAGGTTAAAGCTGCAACTAAAATTGCTAAGAAGTTAAATTCCATACGATTATATTTAAAGTTAGAATTTCAAATGTACTATTTTTTTGTTTTAGTAGTAATTTTTTTGTTGAACTTTATAATAATTCAGTGTAAATAAATTGTTTTTAAGATTAAGTTTTGCTGTGGTTTGAAACTGCGATTTTTTGTTTAACTTATATCTTTCATTTTTATTTAACATTAGTTAGTATTAAATGGCTTAAAGTCAGTGAAATACATCAAATATTAATATTTTTCTACGAATGTCTTGTATTTATTAAAATTCATTGTATCTTTGCACCCGAAACAACGCGGGATAGAGCAGTAGGCAGCTCGTCGGGCTCATAACCCGAAGGTCACAGGTT
>JAYVIK010000307.1:0-2592 GCA_043770265.1 Flavobacterium sp.
ATTAGAACGCACCCAATATTTAGAGCATTCAGTGCCTTTGTACTTAACTTCTAGTTTTGTATTTGAAGATGCCGAAGATATGCGTGCTTCCTTTGCCGACGAAAAAGACAGAAATATTTACAGCCGGTATAGCAATCCAAATACCAACGAATTTGTGGATAAAGTTTGCCAAATGGAAGGCGCAGCAGCTGGATTTGCTTTCGCATCTGGAATGGCAGCTGTTTATTCTACATTGGCGGCTTTGTTGAATTCAGGCGATCATATCGTTTCGGCTGGTAGTGTATTTGGTGCGACACATTCTTTGTTTATCAATTATTTTCCAAAATGGGGAATCGAAACCACTTATTTCGATATAAACAAACCTGAAACTATTGAAAGTTGTATCCAGCCCAATACCAAAATTCTTTTTGCTGAATCGCCAACAAATCCTGCGGTCGATATTATTGATTTGGAATTGCTAGGTACAATTGCCAAAAAACACAATCTGATTTTGATAATCGACAACTGTTTTGCAACGCCTTATTTGCAACAACCGATAAAGTGGGGAGCCGATTTGGTGATTCATTCGGCGACTAAATTAATGGACGGTCAAGGACGTGTCTTAGGTGGAATCACAGTTGGTACTGCCGAATTGATTCAGAAAATTTACCTTTTTTCTCGTCTGACAGGACCATCGTTGTCTCCGTTTAATGCTTGGGTATTGTCTAAAAGTTTGGAAACTTTGGCCATCCGCTTGGACAGACATTGCGAAAATGCCTTGAAAGTGGCTGAGTTTTTAGAACAACATCCAAATGTGAGTTTGGTAAAATATCCGTTCTTGAAATCACATCCTCAATATGACATTGCCAAAAAGCAAATGAAATTGGGCGGAAACATTGTGGCTTTCGAAATTAAAGGAGGAATCGAAGCCGGAAGAGCTTTCTTAGATAAAATAAAATTGTGTTCGTTGTCACCCAATTTAGGGGACACTAGAACTATTGTAACGCATCCAGCCTCAACAACACATAGTAAATTATCAGTAGAAGAACGTTTGGCGGTGAGTATTACTGATGGTTTGGTGCGAGTATCAGTGGGATTGGAAACCGTGAAAGATGTAATTGGGGATTTGGAACAGGCTTTGTCGTAAAAAATTACGATATTTGATTTCTTCTAGGTTAACTTTAAGTAAGTATTATATGAAATTTAATGTCAATTTGTTTGGAGGTTGTTTACTTGCTTTTATGAGTTTGAGTTCCTGTAATCATTTTAAATCAGACTTTAAAAGTTCAGCATTGGATGCTTACAATGATAGTGTTTCCAAAAGTTGGAGATTAAAAGAATTAATAAAAAACAACGAGTTAGATGAAGTTAAAGATCATTTTTTAAATATTGTTTCTGTTAAAAATCCAGCAATGTTAAAAAGAGTTTTTCGAAGAACCTTTGAAGATTCTCTAATAAAAGCAAGAAAAATTGATGTCAGAAATTCTAAAGAAATGGAAAAACTTTGGAACGAAGTGCATAAAGATAAAATCGGCTCGATTGACAAATACGACGCTGTAAAGTATGGGAATTTAAAAAGTAGTCAAGCTGTTATTTATGAAGATAGTAAATTTAATGATTGTTTCGAAGCAGGTTATTGGATTGCATTATCAAACGATTTTGGAAAAAATTGGAAAAAATACTACACGGGTCTTACGGTAAATAAAAATTATTATTTCAAATCTAATTCAAAAATCCAGCTCTGGAAAGATTTAAAAACATTACAAATTGAAGCAGTAATTGTAAAAAAAATATCGGATAGAGTTATTATGTTAAGTCCTGAAAAATTTGCTACAGTCAAGGATAGTATCGCTATTGAATTAGATATTTCAAAAATAATTAAAGATTCTGACAATGATGGTTTAACGGATATTGTTGAAGATAGAATGTTTTTGAATCCTAACAATCCAGACACTGATGGCGATGGAATAATTGATTCAAAAGACAAAAACCCAAGATTTAAAAATAAGAAAACTGCAAAGTCGATTTTATACGAAGTTTTAATGGAAAGCCATCTGTATTTTGATAAAAATCAGTATCAGATAAACTTTTCTAATTTGCCGCAAATCAGAAATAATATTTTTAACAAGGAAAGGCGAGATTTAATTTCAATTTTTGTTTCGGACGATAAAGAAGTATTGGGATTAGAATTAAAAAACGAAACCCTGATAGTAATGTCATCCAAAGAATATGAGAAGTATAAATTGAAATATCCTTTTTCTTTTAGTACAAGATATTATTCAAAAATGTTTTTATGTGATGGAGAAGATGATGTTTATTTAATTGAAGAATCAAGTTGCAGTAGCGGAAGTACTTATTTAATAAAGAAAAATGATGAAGGATGGGAAGTTTCATTCTTTGGAGGATACAACATCTAATATCGTAAATCAAATATCAAATAATGCTCTCAAAAAAAACAAAATACGGAATCAAAGCGTTGACTTTTTTGGCTCGCCAAGAACTCCAAACTCCTGTTGCTATTGCTGATATTGCAAAAGCGGAACATATTTCACTAAATTTTTTGTCACGTACTTAACCAATTATTATACTATTTATTCTAGTTTTAATAATTTA
>JAYVIK010000308.1:0-2590 GCA_043770265.1 Flavobacterium sp.
AACATTACCTATTCTTATAATATCCGGGTAGTTGTCATTTGAAACCTTTATTGCTGTCTTGTTAATCTCAGCTGAATAATAAGATTTCACATTAATATCTAATCTTTCAAGTGCGACTATGCCGCACGACATACCATCAAACAAACTCAAAACCACCATAACACCTCCTTTAAATAAAAAAAAACTCTCAAGCGGCTAGTATACCACAAGAGAGTTCAAGAATCAGTTTAAATTTTATTTTTCTTATTTGCTGCTTTTACAGCTGGTTTAAGAGACATCACTGCTTGTTTAGCAGCTTGCTCTTTTACTTCCTTAGCTATGTCAGCTTGATGAATCTTACTTCTTCGTTCTAACCTTTCTAGGATTTCATCTGAGTCGAAGTAATAGTCCACGCCTTTTTTCATTTCTTGGATTTCTTCTGGTGTAAGGAAACCATAGTAACTCTCATTTAGTAGTTTATCAAGATACTTCTTGGAAAAATTCACATTGCTTTCAATTTCACCCACTTTACCGTAAGTACCAAAGGTAGCGTTGTGTGCCATAAACTGACTCACGGGTGAAATAACTAGCTCAGGTGCTGATAGGAGAATAATTCCCGCTGCCGAGGCTGTCATACCGTTTGAGATTACAGTAACATCGCCCTCTGTGCTGTGCATACCGTTTATGATAGCCATAGCAGTGTCCACTCGACCTCCTCCTGAGTTAATAAAGATGTGTAACTTGTCACCTTCACTCATGTTTTCCATGCACTGCAACAAAGGACGATATTGACTTGGAGCACCTATATCTTGGTCTATGTAGTAAGTGAACTTGGTGTTTGTGCTTCTTCGGTAGAATAAACCAGAGTGCATTGGACGGTAATAATCTTCGTCATCTTCATCATCGAAATCACTACGGGTTTTGTTTGCTTTCTTTAGATTTCTCATATTTCTCCCTTATTAATCATTTCTTAATTTGTACACATAACAATACTTGCCTGCTGTTTGTTTATAAACTGCTGTACCGTTTTCAAGTGCCTCTAATAATCTCTTAGCAAAAGGTTTAAGTTCACCTTTGTATTTTGTCCTAATGGCTTTATCATGGTACGACTTTCCATTGTGGATTATAACCTTGGCTCCCGCTCTTTTACCTTCTAAGATAAAGTTACTCACCTTATAGATAACACCAGTGTGACCATGTTCAGCGTCAGCATAGCTAACAACAGTTCTGATTTCAGTGTTGAGTCTAAGCCATCTAAGCACTTTACCTATGAAATAGCTCTCTGTGTTTTTTGGAGTATTGTCTATGCAACAAAGCCTACAGAGTTCAATAACATCCTACCCCTTATCCCCAAAGCGTTTCCACTGGTTAGCCATAGCCATCTTACCGAAGAACATCCCACCTATAAGATTATCACCATCCATAAGCTTAAAGCAGTAATCAGAGATACAGCCGTTAATACTCTTGGAGTAGTGCCACTGCTCGATAAAGGCTTGAATGTCTTTGCGTTCACAGGAGAGGACTTTATAGGTTTTTACACTCATCTCACGTATTCCCACACAACATCGAATATACTGATGTTTGATTCATCTTCTAACTCAATTATGAACATAGGTTGTTCATCTTCTCCATCAAAAAAGAAATCATTACAAAAGAGAACTCCTGTTTGTTCTGCACCATCTCTTGTGAACTTAACTTTTCTTCCAGAGTCTTGCCAGTCAGTGTCAGGCAGTGCTAATATTTGTTGTACGGTTATGGTCATTGTTTTAGCTTACCCAAAATACCCTTACCAGTCTTATCTAAATTGTACTCAGACTCAAAAGCAAGTACAAAGGATTTAGTGATGCCAGAGCGAACAATATCTTCTGGTGTGAATTGCACAAAACAAGTGTCCTCAATTTGATATTTCTGAACTAACTTTTTCAAGTAAGTCAAACCGTCCATACCCTTAACTACATCAGTTTGCATCCCCGAATCATCTCCGCACACAATCATCTGGCAATTTGTGCCCATACGAGTCATTAGCGCTTGAATCTCAGAGACGTATAAGTTTTGTCCTTCGTCTACAATGACTATACAGTCTTCCCAACTGCGTCCACGAATTGTTTCAAGAGAACAAATTTCAATTGTGCCTTGTTTCAAGTGAATTTCAGTGCTGGATTTACCAAAACAATCCTCTAGGTAGTCAACCATTTGGCGATAAAACGGAAGGAGTTTTTCAGTTGCATCGCCGGGGGTAAACCCTATGGTACGACCACTCAAAGGCTGGTAACACCGAATAAGAATGATTTTCTTAACCTTACCATGATGTAGTTGACTAGCTGCATGATAGCACGATTGAATTGTTTTACCAGTTCCTGCGCTACCATGCCCCACAACCAAAGAATCGTACTGCATTGCCTCCATAAACAATCGCTGATTTTCATTCTTTGGTAGAAGCTTAGGAAATTCCCTACGAACGAACTTCTCTTTTTTGACAACTTCTTCTCGGATTTTTAGAGTACGTTTCATGTATTTCCCTTCTTAAAATAAAAAGAGCCTGTAGTGTTAATTACAAGCTGTACTGTAGCCAAAGGGACTGGCTAAACAGTTGTCAGCCTAAGGTATTACT
>JAYVIK010000309.1:0-2578 GCA_043770265.1 Flavobacterium sp.
CCGAGTAAGTTGATGTTGGATACAAATTACATTGACAATATCGGAATAGTCGATAGTATTGGAAATGATTTTATAATGGAATATTTGAAATCGCATAATGATTTTAATATTTTCATTTTAGAATATTCCGATTTAGAATATGATGGAGATAGTGTATTATTTTCAGTGACATTTGAAATTCCACAAAATGGAATATAGCCGTGATGATAAAATTCGATTAGGTCAGGAAGTCGTTAGAGCAACACGAAAGAGTGCAAAAGTTGACACAGGATTTTTGAAACGTTCGATCCGGGCAACACTTGACAAAGGTATAGTTGTTTTTCGTGAAATATTTTATGGTGCATTCAATGGAAATGCGGAGTTGGTTCAGAATGCACAACGAATAATGCCGAAAGAGATTGAATGGAAAGTTATTTTTGTTGATGAATCGGGAAGAGAAACAACAGTTGAAGCAACGACAAGAACAGGAAGAAAAATCAGTAGAAAGTCAATCAGCAGTACAAATGCTTCTACATCAAAAATAAAATCATTACTAAATGCATTAAAAGCAAATGGCGAAACGAAAGACAGCGGATCAGAAGAAAATCGAAGCAACGATAAAGAAAGAGTTGAATGAGTTAGGTCGCAAGGTTATGGCAGACGTTAAGCGAAATTCCAAGATTGCTAAAAGCACTGAAACCTTTACAGGCGGTTCACTTAGAGATTCGGGAAACTATCGGGTAAAGCCTTATAATGTTTTGATTTTAACCGAAAATGAATATGGCAAATGGAATACACCAAAAGGAAAAAAGACCCCGAGCGACCGAGATAATATTAAAGATAATCCAATGCTAAATGCCATTAACGACCATATCGACGAAAGTGTAAATGTTATAATTAATGACATTACTAATTTACTAACAGCACCTATTTTATGACGCCAATACTTACAAACATATCCAGCCGAGCAAGTATCTTCTTTGCTCAAAGTCCGATTCATTTTAATTTACAAAATGAATTAAAAGATTCTTCAATTCAATCGGTAACAGTTGAGGTTTACATTTGGAGAGGATTTCAAACAGCCGATTTACCATCTTCGCCAAACATTATTTTTAACAATATCAAAAAAATAAGTCCATCCGATAACTACATATCAATTGAAATAAGCGAAGAAATAAAAGCCTATATCACAAGTTCAAACCTCAACAGAAATAATCCACAATGGGCTTATAATGCAACGGACAAATCCACAACATCAGGCGAAGGGGTTTATTTTCATATCGTTTATAAAGTCGATTCTGAAAGCGTAAAACAGTTAGGTACTTACTTTTCAACTACCGGTTATCGTTACGATTTTGAAGCAAAAGGAAAACCGTACGAAGATTTTATAAGTCCAGAAACATTTAGAAGATTCGCAAAAGCTATCAATTACGATAGGTTTGACTTTAATCTAAACACAACTAAAGAAACAAGTTTCAGTGGAGTTGGTGGAATGATTAATCAAACAGTACCATCAGGATTAAATAGAGAAACGCAAACAGGCGTAAAATGTTTGATTGCTTATATCAATAGGGTGGGATTATGGGATACTTTTACGCCGTTTGGCAAATTTTCAGAAAGTATTGATACTAAACGTGATAATTATAATATCAATTTCAGAAATCCATTGAATGTAAACAGTCAATTACAGCATCAGCAACAAAATGGATCACCAAAAGGGGTTCGAAAATTCACTATAAATACTTCTTTGATTGACGAAAAGAACAATTATCAGGTTTTAGAAATGCTACAAAGTCCTAAATTGTACTTAGTTGTGTTTGAAAACGATGTTTTTTTAACTGAAAGTGTTGGATTAACAGTTGATTCCACACTTGTAACAGTTGATAACACCGATATTACAGTAGATTCGGATAATGTAACTACTCAAAACTTAGGTTTTTACTCTAAATTTGTGCAAATTCCAATCAAAAATAACACTACAAACTACAATAAAAGGACTAGATTGAATGATAAGAGCAGTATCAGTTATACTTTAGAATTTGAAAGCACAAGTAATTTTATAAACGATTTGTAATGTTAGAAATCTATATCAAATATTTCGACAATAACTACTACCTTTTGGATTTGAAAGGTGGCGAGGGCGTGAATTTGAAAACAGTATATCGAGATTTAAACGATATTTCAAAAATATATTCGCCATACACTCAAAGTTTCAAAATTCCTGCAACTGATAAAAATAAAATTCTAACTGGGTTTTTAGGCAAAGAAAAAACAGCTAATTACGGATTTGATTTTGATGCTAAAATATACATATCGGGGTTTTTATTTCAAACAGGTAAATTATCATTTACGGATTTTGAAGACGGAGAATATACTGCAACTTTTGGCAGCACAATTTCAGGCTTAGTTGAAACAATTGGTGACTTGACTATTCAAGATTTATTCGCTGATGCTAAATTAAAAATAGAATGGAATTTAACAGCGGTTAAAAATTATTTGCAAGGGATTACAAATCGCACAATGGCAAACGGTGTGACATTATCATTTGGAGTTCCTTTTATTTCAAATATTCGAACTTGGATTTATAATACGAATTTAA
>JAYVIK010000310.1:0-2561 GCA_043770265.1 Flavobacterium sp.
CAGAAGAAAATACAAATCCAGTTAAGTACTTATAGACAATAGAATATGGCGACTACAAAAGAATTGAGTGTTGAAGACAAATTAAGAGCAATTTACGATCTACAATTGATCGACTCTAGAATTGACGAAATTAGAAACGTGAGAGGTGAATTGCCTCTTGAAGTAGAAGATTTAGAAGATGAAGTTGCAGGATTAAGCACACGTTCAGAGAAATTGAAAAAAGATCTTGAAACTATTGAAGACCTTATCAAAGTAAAGAAAAACTCAATTGATGAGCACAAAGAATCAATCAAAAAATACACAAAACAACAAGAAACGGTTCGTAACAATAGAGAATTTAACTCTTTGACTAAAGAAGTTGAGTTTCAAGAATTGGAAATTCAGTTGGCTGAGAAGCAAATCAAAGAAATGAAAGCTTCTATTGAGCACAAAAAAGAAATTATTGCACAATCCAAAGAGAGATTAGAGACGAAATCGAATCACTTAAAACATAAAAAAGCAGAATTGAGTGATATTATGTCAGAAACTGCGAAAGAAGAAACATTCTTATCGGAGAAATCTTCAGAATATCAAACATTAATAGACGAAAGATTATTGGCTGCTTACAACCGAATTAGATCAAGTGTTCGTAACGGATTAGCTGTTGTTTCTATCGAAAGAGGGGCATCTGCAGGATCATTTTTTACAATTCCACCACAAACTCAAGTAGAGATTGCTGCTAGAAAAAAAATCATCACCGACGAACATTCTGGAAGAATCCTAGTTGACAGCCTTTTAGCTGAAGAAGAGAAAGCAAAAATGGAACAGCTTTTTGCTAAATTCTAAATTATTTAAGTCTCGACACCAATCGGGACTATTTGATATTATATTTAAGTCCGCTTTGCGGACTTTTTTTAGCTTTGTTGGTAAATTTATTTTATGAAAAAAATATTCTATTTTTTGTTAACCAAATCGATTGGAGGTTATATTAACCTAATAAGTTTTGTTGCACCTAAAAAAGCAACAGAAATGGCTCATGGCTATTTCAGCGAACCTCGAAAAGGAAAATTTACAATTGATAAACTTCCTAAAACACTAAAAGAAGCCCATTTAGAAAGTCACCAGTGGAATGAAAACAACATTCAAACTTATATTTGGAAAGGAAATGATACGATTATTTTATTAATTCACGGCTGGGAGAGCAATTCGTCAAGATGGAAAAAAATGCTCCCGTATTTGAAAAAATCAGGAAGTACCATCATCGCCATCGATGGTCCAGCTCAAGGATTATCTAGTGGCAAAGAATTTACAGTTCCAAAATATGCTGAGTTTATAGATCTTGTTGTCCGAAAATACCAACCCAACTATATCATTGGTCATTCAATGGGAGGGCAAACGAGTTTGTATTATCAATATAAATATCAAAATCCTAGTGTTCAAAAAATGGTGATTCTAGGCGCTCCAAGTGATTTTACTATAATTTTAAAAAACTTCACCTCATTATTAAGTTTAAATAAAAAAGTTAGAAGGGATTTAGAAATCAAGTACACCAACTTTTTAAATCAGCATTTAGAGCAATTCTCCTCAAAAGAATTTGTCTCAAAAATTGATGTGAAAGGTTTACTGGCTCACGATATTGAGGACACAGTTGTATTATTCGAAGAAGGAAAAAAAATAGCGGAGTCTTGGAAAGATGTTCAATTTATTCAAACAAAAGGATTGGGACATAAACTACACGATGATGAATTGTATAAAAAAGTTTACACATTTTTGTTTGAAAGCCTTACCCCTAAACTCTCCAAAGGAGAGGGAGCCGAAAAATTAGTTTAGATTATCTAAAAGAAATTCAGGTGAAAAGTCAGCGCCATTTTCCCATTCTATAGTCCAAGAGTTAATTTTGAAATTTTTGAAATTATCGATTTCTTTTAAAGGTTCAAATATTTTTTTATCTAAATGGTGCTTAAAATCGACAACCCCTTTCTTATGGTTGTTAAATTCAATTTCTATTTGATAATCTCTCAAATAATTTGCTTTAGTAATCCAAACTAAACTCATAATAAATTATTTTAAAGGTTCAATTTTTTTAGGTAATTCTCCGTTTTGCGTTAATTGCCAATTGTCTAATAATTCTGATTTATGTAAATCCATCCATTCAAATACTAATTTTAAGGCTCTTTTAGGCATAAATCCTTCCACAATTTCGTCATTAATATTGATTACAGCCCTAAAATCTCCATAAACCACGTGAAAGTGTGGTGGATTATGATCATTAAAAAACATTTGAATTATAATTCCATAAAATCTGCAAATTTCTGGCATCTTTTTTATTTCAAAATTACATTATTTTTTTTACTTATTCAGGAGTTGCTATTAATTTTAATATTTATCAAATTTCCTCAATAGTAAAACCAATCACAAATGCAAATTGCCTATTTTTGCCGTATGGAAGAAAATCTAAAACGTCTCAATAAATTCATAGGGGAAACTGGCTTTTGCTCTCGAAGAGAAGCTGATAAAATCATCGAAGAAGGACGTGTCACCATCAATGGAGTCGTTCCTGAATTGGGAACCAAAGTTTCGCC
>JAYVIK010000311.1:0-6801 GCA_043770265.1 Flavobacterium sp.
ACAAGGCCATCAAAAAGGACGAAGATCTTGTAAAATCTGTGGATAGATTGAGATAATCCTATAAACTTAGTTTATTAGTGCGAAGGAAACCCGAATGTAACAGTTCGGGTTTTTTTGTTCCTCACCCCAGCCCTCTGCGATGGAGAGAGAGTCGAAACCAGATAAAATACTCGTTGTGTTTATATTACAAAGCCATCTGCTAACTAAAAAACTGATCACTGAACACTTACTTCTTCCCTATTTCAATAATTTCCAAATCTTTTATTTTATCTCCATCAATTACAAAACGCAACATCGTTCTCACTTGATGAAATCCACTTTTCCCAGCAGCTCCGGGATTCATGTGCAAAAGATTGTGCTTCTTGTCGAAAATCACTTTTAGAATATGAGAATGCCCACAAATAAATAACTTTGGTGGATTTGCAGTCATGTCAGCTTTTATGGCTGGATTGTATTTTCCGGGATAACCACCAATATGAGTCATCCAAACATCAACACCTTCGCACATAAAACGGTTGTGTAGCGGGAATTCCATTCGGGCTTTATCATCATCAATATTGCCGTAAACACCTCGCAATGGTTTGAGTTTTTTTATGGTATCCGTTACAATTAAATCGCCAATATCGCCAGCGTGCCAAACTTCGTCAGCTTGTGTCACATATTTCAAAATCGTTTCGTCAATATGACTGTGTGTATCGGAAAGAAGGAGAATTTTTTTCATAAATTTTAACCGAGAAGGCGCAGGGGCGCAAAGTTATTTATTTAAGTTGGATGTTTGCGAATTATAAATTTCTGTTTTGGGAAAATTTTAAAACTATAATCAACTTAAATCTTTGTAAATTTGCCCTTCAAAATGTGTAATCTGGTTTCATTCAAATTAATCTAAAATCTGAAATCTAAAATCTAAAATCTTACCTTGAGGTATTTTATAAAACTGGCATACAACGGAACCAAATATCATGGATGGCAATGCCAACCCAATGCTTCTTCTGTGCAGGAAACACTGAATAAAGCAGTTTCAGTAGTATTGAACTCAGAAATTAATCTTATGGGAGCAGGACGCACCGATACTGGAGTTCATGCCAAAGAAATGTATGCCCATTTTGATTTTGAAACTCCATTCGATAATCAAAATTTAATTCATAAACTCAATTCCTATTTACCAAAAGACATTGTGATTTATGATATAATTCCCGTTCATAACGAAGCTCACGCAAGATTTGACGCTACAAAACGAACGTATGAATATCATATCAATACTTTCAAAGATGCTTTTTTGCAAGGCCGAAGTTGGTATTATCACCAAAAATTAGACCTTGATTTAATGAACGAAGCTTCAAAATTATTATTCAATCATACCGATTTTCAATGTTTTTCTAAAGTAAATACCGATGTAAATACCTTCGATTGTACTATTTTTGAAGCCGATTGGCAACAAGAGAATGATAAATTAATTTTTACCATTTCTGCCAATCGGTTTTTGAGAAATATGGTTCGTGCTATTGTGGGAACTTTAGTTTATGTAGGTTTGCAAAAAATTACATTGGAAGATTTCAACAACATTATAGCAAGTAAAAACCGAAGCGAAGCTGGATTTTCGGTTCCAGCACACGGATTATACTTGACAAAAATTGATTACAACTATATTTAAATTTAGAAGATAAATTTCATAAGATCAAAAAATCTGAAATCTAAAATCTAAAATCTAAAATCAAGAAATGAAAGCAAAAGCATTCGATACCCGATTATTCAAAAGAATATTAAAATATACTAAGCCTTATCAATTGCGCTTTAATGGCGTAATTATTTTTGCCATTTCGTTATCGATTTTTGCGGCTTTGAGACCCTATTTATTGAAACAAACAGTCGATGGATACATAAAAACTCACGATCAATTCGGACTTTTACTGTATGTAAGTCTGATGGGATTTGTTTTGTTATTGGAGGTTTTTTCACAATTTTTCTTCGTATTTTGGGCTAACTGGCTCGGTCAGGATATTGTAAAAGACATTCGAAATAAAATGTTCAAGCATATTCTAAGTTTCAAAATGAAATATTTTGACAATGTGCCTGTGGGTCAACTCGTGACACGTTCTGTTTCGGATATCGAAGCAATTGCACGGATTTTCAGCCAAGGATTATTTATGATAATAAGTGATCTAATGAAAATGATAGTGGTGCTTTTTTTTATGTTCTATATGAACTGGAAACTCACTTGGATAGTCATTGTTGCTATACCAATTTTAGTTTTTTTTACTCGAATTTTTCAAAAGAAAATGCAAATCGCTTTCGAGGAAGTTCGAACACAGATTGCCAATTTGAACTCCTTTGTTCAGGAACGAGTGACCGGAATGAAAATTGTACAACTATTTCATAGAGAAGATATTGAGTTTGAAAAATTCAAAACCATCAACCAAAAGCACAATAAAGCTTGGATAAAAACCATTTTATACAACTCCATCTTCTTCCCTATTGCCGATATCATTTCCTCTTTAACTCTTGGTTTTGTCGTACTTTACGGAGGGTTTAATATCATAAATGGAGATGATTTTACCACTTTTGGAGATTTATTTTCATATACTATGTTTATTGCAATGCTTTTCAATCCATTGCGTCAAATTGCTGATAAATTTAACGAGATGCAACTCGGAATGATTGCTGCGAATCGTGTTTTTGATATTCTCGACACCCAAGACCAAATCCAAGATACAGGAACTATTGAAGCTCCAATATTTGAAGGAAGCATACAATTCAAAAATGTTCATTTTGGATATATCGCAGAAGAATATGTGATTAAAGGCATTGATTTGAATGTTAAAGCGGGCGAAACCATTGCTATTGTTGGTGCGACTGGAGCTGGAAAATCGACAATTATCAATTTGTTAAATCGTTTTTATGAAATCAATAGTGGTACCATTTGTATAGACGGTCAAAACATTGAAAATTACACTTTAAGTTCATTGCGAAAGCAAATAGCAGTGGTTTTACAAGACGTTTTCCTTTTCGCTGATACCATTTTCAATAACATCACCCTAAACAATCCCGATATTTCTAGGGAACAAGTTTTGGCTGCTGCCAAAAAAATTGGCGTCCATAAATTCATCAAGAGTTTGCCCGATAATTATGATTTTGACGTCAAGGAACGTGGCGTAATGCTATCTTCGGGACAACGTCAATTGATTGCGTTTCTTCGGGCTTATGTGAGTAATCCGAGCATTCTGATTTTGGATGAAGCCACTTCTTCTATCGATACGTATTCTGAGGAATTGATCCAAAAAGCGACCGAAACGATTACCAAAGGTAGAACTTCTATCGTCATTGCGCATCGCCTTGCCACCATTCTCAAAGCAGACAAAATTGTGGTGATGGACAAAGGATTGATTGTCGAGCAAGGAACGCATCAGGAATTATTGACATTTGAAAATGGATATTACAAAAAATTATACGACTCTCAATTTGCATTAGAAACAGACAACAACAATAAATAATTTAATTTACTCAGTATGGCATTTACAATTGCAATTTCCAAAAACCGAGCTCCTTTAAAAAAGAACATTTGGCTTCAAGTTTTTATTGCTTTTTTTCTGATAAACTGGGTCAATTCCTATATCGGAAATACCGATACCGCCAATTGGATTTTAGAAAACACCTTAGTCTTTTTATTCCTTGGTTTTTTGGTTTTTAACTACAAAAAATTCCAATTTAGCGATCTAAGTTACTTATTGGTTTGTGTTTATTTGTGTTTGCATGTTTACGGTTCAAAATACACTTATGCCGAAAACCCATTTGGCTATTGGCTGAAAGATGCCGTCGATTTATCTCGAAATCACTACGACAGAATTGTCCATTTTAGTTTTGGATTCTTATTGGCTTACCCCATGCGTGAAATGTTTTTGAAATGGCTAAAGTTTCCGACTTGGGTAGCTTGGACTTTGCCTATAGAAATCACACTTTCCATTAGTGGTTTTTACGAATTAATAGAATGGGCGGTTGCCGATGTTTTTTTCAAAGCGCAAGGAGATGCCTATTTAGGGACACAAGGTGATATTTGGGATGCTCAAAAAGACATATTTTTGGCATTTATAGGTTCCATATTGGCTACTACAATTGTGTCTTTTGTGAAAAAAGCATTGAATTTAAGGGAGAAATAAAATAAAACGAAATCAATACAATCTATTTTACATCTTCACTTTATTATAAAATATTTTCGTAATTTTGCAAACTGAAATTAATTAAGAAAAAACATAAAAATGACAAGAGCGTGAGCGACTTCATTTTCACCAAAATAAAATAAATACTAAAAAATGACACGAGCTTTTGCGACTGCATTTTTACCAATATAAAATAAATACAAAAAAATGAAATACGATATTATAGTTTTAGGAAGTGGTCCGGGCGGATATGTAACTGCCATCAGAGCATCACAATTAGGCTTTAAAGTGGCCGTAATCGAAAAAGAAAATTTGGGTGGAGTTTGCTTAAATTGGGGTTGTATTCCAACCAAAGCACTTTTAAAATCAGCACAGGTTTTTGATTATTTAAAACACGCATCTGATTATGGATTGACTGTTTCATCTTTTGATAAAGATTTTCCAGCTGTGGTTCAACGAAGCCGTTCGGTTGCTGATGGAATGAGTAAAGGGGTTCAATTCTTGATGAAAAAAAATAAAATTGATGTTATCGATGGTTTTGGAAAACTTAAACCAGGAAAAAAATTAGATGTTACAGATGCAGCCGGAAAAGTTACTGAATACTCTGCTGATCACATCATTATTGCGACTGGTGCTCGTTCACGCGAATTACCAAACTTGCCTCAAGATGGTGTAAAAGTTATAGGTTATCGCCAAGCTATGACATTGCCAACGCAACCTAAATCAATGATAATTGTTGGTTCTGGAGCAATTGGAGTAGAATTTGCACATTTTTACAACGCTATGGGAACAGATGTTACCATTGTTGAATTTATGCCCAATATTGTTCCTGTAGAAGACGAAGACATTTCGAAACAAATGGAACGTTCTATGAAAAAAGCTGGTGTAAAGATTATGACTAACTCCTCTGTAGAAAAAATTGATGTTTCAGGAAAAGGCGTAAAAGCTTTTGTAAAAACAGCAAAAGGAGAAGAAGTTTTAGAAGCCGATATTTTATTGTCAGCTGTTGGAATTAAAACCAATATCGAAAACATCGGATTAGAAGAAGTAGGAATTGCAGTTGACCGAGATAAAATTTTGGTAAACGCATACAACCAAACTAATATTCCAGGATATTACGCCATAGGAGATGTAACTCCAGGACAAGCCTTAGCTCACGTTGCTTCTGCCGAAGGAATTAACTGTGTAGAGAAAATTGCTGGTCTTCACGTGGATCCTATCGATTATGGGAATATTCCAGGATGTACATATGCTACACCAGAAATTGCTTCTGTAGGATTGACCGAAAAACAAGCCAAAGAAAAAGGTTACGAATTGAAAATTGGAAAATTCCCTTTCTCAGCCTCTGGAAAAGCGAAAGCCGCAGGAACTCCTGATGGTTTTGTAAAAGTAATTTTTGATGCTAAATACGGTGAATGGTTGGGTTGTCATATGATTGGTGCTGGGGTTACTGATATGATTGCCGAAGCAGTTGTAGCTAGAAAATTGGAAACGACTGGACACGAAATCCTAAAATCGATTCATCCGCACCCAACAATGAGCGAAGCTGTTATGGAAGCCGTTGCCGATGCTTATGGAGAAGTGATTCATTTGTAGGTACGAGGTTAGAAGTTAGAGATTAGAAGTATAAAAATCCGTTTTGTGAAAGCAGAACGGATTTTTCCGTAAAATAAGTTACCAAGTTTAATCGATTATTTCATTTACGTTCGACATTAAGATACGAGCTTAATATATTCGAGGCAAGTTTCGTAAACATCAGCCTTGTCTATTTTGGATTTTATCCAAGCATAAAAACTAATGGTAAAAACATCGGTCTGTTTGCTTTTTTTACCCAATAAATTATCCACTTTTCTTCTGAAAGTTTCCGAGTAAACATCCTCCGATTTATAGTAAAAATTGGAGTAATGGACAAAATTAATGGTTTTTTCTAGACCCTTTGTACACTAACTTTCACACATGGATTCTGACTCAATCCCCGCCCATCGGGCGACGATGCCGGTGCGGATTTTTCGGCTTGGCGAAGAGCCGCCCGACGACTTGACCGCGACTACCACTGCGGCCGAGCGCGTCGAGATGGTGATCGAGCTATCCGCTCGCATGCTGCTGTTCAGCGGATCGAAGCTCCCCCTGTACTCGCGCCAAGAGATGCCCATTCACGTCGTTCGGCCGACATGAACGACGACTGGTTCGACCTTCTGGTCGCGCTGGTCGAGACCAACTCGCGCTTCATGGTTGTTGGCGCGCATGCGCTCGCAGTACACGGATTCCCGCGAGCGACGCAGGACATCGATATCTGGATCGATTGCACCGTTGCCAATGTCGATCGCGTCTGGCGCGCGCTCGAAAGTTTTGGCGCCCCGGTTCACGCACTCGGCATCACGACTGGTGATTTGACGCGCCCGGGGATGGTGATTCAATTCGGCCTTCCGCCAAACCGCATCGACCTGCTGACGGGAATCAGCGGCGTACCCGACTTTGACGTCGCATGGCGCGACCGGGTGATGCATGAGGTACGCAAAAGCTCGATCCCATTCATCGGTCGTGATGCGTTGCTGCAGAACAAGCGCGCGGCTGGACGGAAACAGGACCTCGCCGACGCAGAACTGCTCGAAGGGTAATCTTTGGTATATCGGTAACTCCTTTTCCCCTG
>JAYVIK010000312.1:0-20332 GCA_043770265.1 Flavobacterium sp.
TTCTGTCTGCTAAGCCCGGATGGCGGAATTGGTAGACGCGCTGGTCTCAAACACCTGTGGGAAACCGTGCCGGTTCGACTCCGGCTCCGGGTACTTAAAAGTCTGTAATTGTGTTGTAAATCAATACGTTACAGACTTTTTTTATTTCAGTTGTCAAACCATTGCCAAACATTATCAATCCTAAAATGAATCAGCGAATTATTTTTTTTATTTGTTTGGTACAAAATGAAGGTTTGTTAAAATTTCAACAAATACAACTATTAGAACATTTCTTTGGCTATTAGATCAAAACTACAATGAAAAGAATATTATCACTAATTATATTATTATTTTGCCAATATTTAACTTCACAAACTGTCATTCCTTTTGAAAAAAAAGGAGTAATTTTTTCTGACAAGTATGAGTTCTATATGTTTAATGATTTAAAGCGATTTACTCCAACTTTGGCTGAGATAAAAGAGCTTGAACGATTATTATCGCAGCAAATCAAAGTTATAAATCAAAGAAAGCCTAATCAAAATCATCAACCATTAATACATAGAAATTTAGGTAAATATAAAAGACAATATATTGGTTATTATAATGAAAAAGGGGAATGCATAATTTATATTAATTTTCTTTGGAAAGGTTATGAAGACCATAATTTAGATGGAAATAAAATTGAACCTTGGAAAATAGAATGGTTGCAGATTTTTGATGGCGGAAGTCATTATTGGCAAATAAAATATTACACCGAATTAAAAATGTTCTTTGATTTCTCTGTAAATGGAGTCGCATAAAGTTTTCTAATTGTAGCAACTTCTAATATTTCATCAAATCTTCTTTATCACATAAGTCACAATTCCCCAAATGATTAACTGGTTTTCTTCGATGACTTTTATGGGAGGATAATTAGGATTTTCTGGCATTAAGTACAAGTAGTCTTCTTCGACTTGGATGCGTTTCACGGTAAATTCGCCGTCGATAAAACAAATGGCGATTTTGTTGTTTTGGGGTTCGAGACTTCGATCCACGACCAAAACGTCTTTGTCGTTGATGCCTGCGTCAATCATCGAATTTCCCTTGACCTTGATGTAGAAAGTCGCCAAAGGATTTTTGCACAAAGCGGTATTCAAATCGATGCTGTTTTCCATAAAATCGATCGCAGGCGAGGGAAATCCAGCCGAAACGCCTTCCTTTATTAATGGAATTCGGATTTCACTATCCAAAACAGGACGGAAGAAGGTTAGTTTTTGGTCTTTGTTTATTGACATCGTATTTCGAGAATATCATTGAAGTTTGTGGTATATCTTGGCGATAAATGATTTTGATTCATATTCCAAGTAAGATTTAAATTTTGGGTTGCCAATTTCACTTTTTTGTCGCCAATTTTATTATTCAGTTTATCCATCACTTGCATCAAAGCCAAATGTTTTGGGTTTTCTTCATCGAATAATTGAAATTGTTTTCGGTTTTCGTCAATCAATTCGGTGACGATTACGCCAGCTTTTTTGAACTTTATGTTTTCATTTCCTTTATGTAATTTTTTCAGCATATCGATTGCTATGTTCGAAATAGTCAGGGTTGAATGGGTCGCAAAAGGCAAAGTAACCGCCATAGTAAAATAATATTTCGAGGTTTGAATGCTATGTCTGTCAATGACCAACATCACAATAATCGCATGACAACAAGATTTTTGTTTTCGCAATTTCTCGGCACAAACCGAGGCAAAAGTCGCCACTCGTTCGCGCAACAAATCGAAATCGGCAATTTGTTTGGGGAAACTTCGGGTCACGGCTATGCTTTTCTTTTGGTCTGGAATGGGTTCCAAGTCCAGAACTGATTTTCCTTCCAGTTCATATTTCAACCGCATTCCTACAACTCCCATTTCTCTTTTGATCCAAGCTTCGTGTTGTGGCTGGATAAAATCGAGAGCGGTGTTGATGTTTCGCAATTTTACTTTTTTAGTCATTCGATAGCCAATGCCCCAAACATCTTCAATCTTAGTCCATTTCAGGGCTTTGATGCGTTTTTCTTCAGTGTCTATTATGTAAACTCCTTGTGTTCTTTCTTGGAATTTCTTGGCAATTTTATTAGCGACTTTACATAATGCTTTGGTTTCGGCAAAGCCAATACAAACTGGAATTCCGACCCATTTTTGAACTCGATTTTTCATTTGGAGACCATAATTGTGATAATCCGGAATGGTCATACCATCAAAATTCAGAAAGGCTTCGTCTATACTGTAAATTTCAAGATTTGGAGTGAATTGGTTTAAAATCTTCATCACCCGATTGCTTAAATCACCGTACAGCGCATAATTGGAAGAGAAAATCTTGACATTTTTTTCTTTAATCAATTCCTTGATTTGAAATGCAGGAGCTCCCATTGCAATGCCCACAGCTTTGGCTTCGTTGCTTCTGGAAATCACGCAGCCGTCGTTATTGGATAATATCGCAACAGGTTTTCCGTTGAGTTTCGGTTGAAAAACACGTTCGCAGGAAGCGTAGAAATTATTGCAATCGACTAAAGCATACATTTTGTAAAATTACTCAATAGCCCATAATTGTGGTATAGATAGAAAGTTAATTTTAGAGATTGTTAATAAAAAAAAGAATGCTGATAAACATAACTTTGCTGTATAAAAAAACATATAAAACAAGTTTTATATGTTTTGAAGTGTTATATTTTTATTTAAAACCCTAAGAAAAGAAGTAATACCCATTTGGGTTTTAGTTAAAGAAAACCAAATTTTTGCTTTTACGTAAATTGATTTTTTATTTTAAAAAATTTTAAATATCTGATTTTAAGATTTTTGAATATTTATAATTGGCAAATCGTTTAAAAAACCGAAACTGTTGTTTAATTCTTTGGCACGCTACTTGAATATCGCTATTCAAATAATTAAAAAAGCGAAAGCCGAAAAGCTCACGAGTAGGCAAAACCCAAATTATATTGATTATGAAAAAAATTACCCTTTTAGTAGCTAGTATCTTCCTTATTGGAAGTGGAATAGCAAGTGCAACAGAAAAAAATAAAGGAAGATCTCCTGTTGATTTTAGAAATGCCGATCCAATAGTATTCACGGAAAGAGGCGTTGAATTTTATGTGTTCCCTGATGGACAATTTGATTTTAATACTCGTCCTTCAAATGGTGAGGTGTATTATAAATCAGGAAGAAGAAATGGTCCAAATATGACTTATGGATCTCCTGCAAATGGTCAAAACAGAAATTACGGTGTAAAAGTAGAACACGATTACACAGGCAAAGTTAGACGTATTGGAAATGTGTTTATTAACTATGATGCAAATGACAGAATTAAACGTGTTGGTTCTGTTTACATGACTTACAACCGTCATGCTTTAACACAAGTTGGTGGTTTGCAGATTATTTATAACCGTCGTGGTGAAATTGTTGATTTTGTTGGAGCTGTAAATGGAGGCAGAGGGTATCAATACAGCCAAAATAGTAATGATAATAGCAATTATGATTATGGCCACAATCAAAACTCGAATAATTATGATTATGACAATAACCAAAACACTACTAGTGAAGATAATATCTATTATAGAACTAATGGTGCAAAACCTAAAGTTACAGGAAGCTTAGACGTCAGAATAAATAAGTAAGTTGGTTAAAATGGTTGGTTAAAAAATTCCCGCTGGTATTCATATCAGCGGGAATCTTGTTGTTTTGTTAAAAAAACTTTTCTATAACAACCTTCGTAAACATTCTTGCTCCCGCATCATTCATATGTCCGCAGGAAGAAAAATATTGGTCTCCTTGCACAACATTTTCAAAATTGTAAATTTCGGGATAGATTTTGTTTGATTTTTCAAAATAGTCCAATCCTTTCACATTGGTACACATTGGTGTCATCACGGCAATTAGAATGTAATTATTTTGCTTACAAATTAGCTTTATTTCTTCGTAATATTTGTTTCGAATGGGTTTCAAAGCTCTAATGTCATTCTTCATATTTCCGGGTTTGTGACCCAAAGGATGATATCCCAGATTGTCCAAAATATTTGTGGGTTTACCCGTTGCGGTATTGTACACTTCTCTGAAACCAATAAGCGCATCAAAATCGATATAACGATAGAAAGGAATATAATACAATTCATTAAAATTTTCCTGACCCGAAAAATGGTTTTTGATGGTTTCAGAATGATGGATGTAAGGCAGGAATTTCGCAGTAATAGCCTCGGATTCTTTTTCGTTGCAAAGACCCAAATCGGCTTCCAGAATCACGGTTTTGATTTTATAGTTGCGCTCCGCCATTAATTTTAATAACAAAGAAGCTTCGAATAAATGCGCACCACTCATTCCGTAATTGAAGGTTTTTAGTCCTTTCTTTTCAAACAATTCAGGTACAAAATGATTGTTGGCTCTTGATGAACCCAAGATTACCACATCATAATTTTCAGCTTTAGAATTGAAAACCTTTTCTACTTTTCCACGATTGGAAGAATTCAAATAGACGGTCGTATACCCCCAATCTAATACTACTAAAAGTACTAGCATCGTGAGTAGAATTTTGGCAACTAATGTTATAAATTTTTGCATTAGAATTGGAAATAGATAAATTCTTTATAATCTGCATAAGTTCCCAAAGCGATAATCGCCAAGAGGCACAACCCCATCTTTAGCCAACTGTATTGCCCTGAAATTGGTTCTATTTTGTATCGGCTGTTCCATTCGACCACGACGAAAGCAAGGACCAACAACAACAATTCGTAACTGTAACGTTGGTTTTGCAAATATTGCGATTCGAAAGTTCCGTTGGTAAAAATATTCCCAATATAATCAAAAGCAATATGGATGGATTTTGCCCTGAAAAATATCCAAGCCAAGCAGGTTATTGAAAAAGTGGCTAGAATACTGAAAAACACTTTTATGGAATTGAAATCCCAATGCAGTTCGGCTGTTTCCATATTGGTTCGGTTGGTTCCCAATAATAAGGAAGGTAGAAAATATAAGGCGTTGATGAATCCCCAAGCCAAGAAAGGCCAATTGGCTCCGTGCCAAAAACCACTCACGACGAATATAATGAACACATTGCGAACTTGTTTCAACTTGCTTCCACGGCTTCCGCCAAGGGGAATGTACAAATAATCACGAAACCAAGAGGACAATGAAATGTGCCAACGACGCCAAAATTCGGCAATATCTCTGGAAAAATAGGGATAATTGAAGTTTCTGAGCAAGTCTAATCCAAACAATTTCGACATTCCTAAAGCCATATCCGAATATCCTGAAAAGTCACCATAAATTTGAAACGCAAAGTAAACCGCTCCCAATATTAACGACAAGGAATTCATCGATGTGTAATTGTCAAAAATAGCATTGGCATAAGTCGCGCAAGTGTCGGCAATAACCACTTTTTTAACTAAGCCCCAAATTATTTGGTAAACACCTTCTTTGGCTTTTTCGAAATCGAAGTTTCTTTTTTCTTTGACTTGTGGCAATAAATGGGTGGCTCTTTCGATAGGCCCAGCTACCAAAAGCGGAAAATAACTCACAAATAAAGCGTAATCAATAACGTTTTTCTCGGACTGAATTCTTTTGTAATAAATATCAATCACATACGACAAACCGTGAAAAGTATAGAAAGAAATCCCAACAGGAAGTATCACATCTAGCAAAAGTGGGCTAGAATGTATGCCAATATTATTCAACCCTTCTGATAGTGAGAAGGCAAAAAAGTTATAGTATTTAAAAATTCCTAAGAAACCAAGATTGAAGACGATGCTCAACCAAAACCAAAATTTGCGTTCTCGTTCCGCGGTGCTTTTTTCTATTTGGATTCCCGTAAAATAGCACAAAAGGGTCGAGAAGAGCAATAAAAATAGGAATCGCCAATCCCAGCAATAATAAAAATAATAACTCACTATAACCAAAAATACGTTTTGTTCAGTTTTAGTTTTACTAAAAACAAACCAATAGAGTAAAAATACTATAGGTAGAAAAATAGAAAATGTAAGCGAGTTAAAAAACATATTTAATTTCTATAATGAAAACAAAAACCACCAAAATTGCTCTTGATGGTTTTTGTAATTTATTTTTATATTTAGAATTATCCCAACAAATCCAACACCGCAGAAGGGAATAAACCTAAAACAATATTCAAAAGCATTGATACAATAGCTACTGCATAAAACACAAAAGGTGTTTTTGTGGGTTCTTCATTTGGTTCTTTATTGTACATCGCCAAGATCAATTTGAA
The DNA here is from genome assembly GCA_043770265.1 of Flavobacterium sp. Classification (GTDB taxonomy): domain Bacteria; phylum Bacteroidota; class Bacteroidia; order Flavobacteriales; family Flavobacteriaceae; genus Flavobacterium. Next base: position 6,207 of record JAYVIK010000312.1, read on the forward strand.
ATAATAACCCACACTTATGATAGAGTTGATTACTGCTGCGATAACCACTACTAAATAACCTGCTGCAATGGTTTGAGTAAACAAAAACATTTTAGCAAAAAACCCTGCAAAGATCGGAATTCCCGCCATCGAAAGCAAGGATGCAGTTAGAACAGCCGCCATCAATGGATTGTTTTTTCCCAATCCGTTGAAGTTTGCAATGTCTTCATTGTCTTTGTTTTTACAAACGTATAAAATCACAGCAAAAGCAGCAATTCCCGACAAGGAGTAAGCAGAAGTATAATACAATAAATTACCAGCTGAGTTGCTAATATTCAATAAGGTCATCAACATAAAACCTGCGTGCGAAATTCCGGAGAAAGCTAGCATACGTTTCACATTGTTTTGTTTCAACGCCATTATATTTCCAACAGTCATCGACGCAATTGAAATTACTATAATGATGTTAAAAGAAGCATCGGAAAGGTCAGCGTTCATAGCTGTCAACAATTTATACAGAGTAGCCATAGCGACAACTTTCACCAAGGTACTCATTGTTGCAGTGGTCAAGGTTGGTGAACCTTCGTAAACATCTGGAGCCCAAAAATGAAAAGGAACCGCCGCAATTTTAAAAAGCATTCCAATGGTAACTAATGAAATTCCTATCGGAAACCAAATAGGCAATTCGGCAGAGCGAGACCATTCGGTAATTTCGGCGACATCAAAAGAACCCATTGCGCCGTAAATAAAACAAATTCCAAACAGTAGTATTCCCGAAGCAAAAGAACCCATCAAGAAATATTTCATTCCAGCTTCGTTACTTTTTATATTCAATCGGTTGCTGGCTGCCAAAATGTATAAGGAAATCGACAAAACTTCAATTCCAAGAAAGAACATTGCCAAGTTTCCGAAAGAAACCATCGCAACAGCTCCAGCTAACATAAATATTTTTATGGCAATAAAATCCGATATTTTAGTTTGATGATCTTCATAGAAATCGTGAGCCAAAGCAATCAAGAAAATAGTTAGCACGATAAACAAAGCTGAAAAAACAGATGAAAATTTAGTAACAACAATCATATTATTGTAGTAACTCGCCGGAGTATTAAATTCCGTGTATGTTAATCCAAGAACTGCCAATAAACCAAGTATTGTTATAGGAACAATGGCTTTTCTAAAATTTAAAATTTCAAATAAAAGAGTTAAAACTCCCAATGCTGATATAGCTATTAATGTATTCATTTTTTGAATTGACTTAGTTAAATCTATTTATTTGAGTTAAAATATTTTCCAAACTTGGCGTAATCAAATCCATAATTGGTTTTGGATACAAACCGAAGATGAACAAAACAACAATAATAATCACCAATGACAAGCCTTCGTTGAAAGTCACGTCTTTGAATATTTTAGTATTGGTCTCGCCTAACATCACGTGTTGAAACATTTTCAACATATAGTAGGCTCCCAAAATGATGGTTGTTCCGCCCAAAATAGAAAACCACATATTTACTTGAAAAAGACTGTATAAAACCGTAAATTCTCCAACGAAGTTAAATGTTGATGGCAAAGCAACCGATGCTAAAACTAAAATCATAAACATCGAGGTAAATTTTGGCGTTTGAGCACGAATACCGCCCATTTCTGAAATGGCACGAGTTTCGTATCTTCTGAAAATGATTTCAGCTACAAAAAACAATCCCACCACAACAAATCCGTGTGCTATCATTTGTAAAACCGCACCACGCAATCCGTCAAGCGTTAATGTATAAGCTCCTGCTGCAATTAATCCAACGTGAGCTAAGGAAGAATAAGCCAGTAATTTTTTTAAATCTTTTTGGCGTAAAGCCACAATAGAACCATAGATTACACCTGCAATTCCAAGACCGATAAAAACGTCCATATATTCTTTTGCAGCCAATGGCGCAATAGGCAATTGCCAACGAATAACGCTGTACAATCCCATTTTTAGCATAATTCCCGAAAGTAACATTGTTCCAACGGTAGGTGCTTTTTGGTACACTTCTGCTTGCCAAGTATGAAATGGAATCAATGGAATTTTGATGGCATAGGCCAAGAAGAAAGCCAAGAATATCCAGAATTGCTCCGTTGATGATAATTTAAGTTGCGTCAAATCACTAATTAAAAAACTTCCTGCTTTTGTGTACAAATAAACAAAAGCTACTAACATAAACAACGACCCAGCAAGCGTATAAATGAAGAATTTTACTACTGCTTTTTTACGTTCTTCAGCATCACCATTACCCCAAATCAAGGCAATGAAATAAATAGGAATCAAAGCTAGTTCCCAGAAAATATAATATAAAAGTCCGTCCGATGCAAGAAATGTTCCCGAAATTGCGAAAGACATAAACAAAATTAAAGCGTAAAATGCTTTCGAATTTTTATACGTATTTCCAAAGGAAGAAAAAATAATGATTGGTGTCAAAGCGGTTGTCAACAAAAGCATAGCTAAAGCAAGTCCGTCAGCTTGAAAAGCTAAATAGATTTTTGGTTTGGCTATCCAAAGGTTGGTGTAGCTTATTTCGTTTCCTAGATTGTATTGGCTTAGCATACAAATAGCACTAGCAAAAGCTGTTAACCCAACCAACAAAGCCACTTTTGGAGCCCATTTATCACCCGAAAAATAAGTTACAAAGGCGCCAACCAAAAGAATAATTAATAGTGTAGTTACATCCATTATGTAAAAAATTATTGTAAAAATAAATAAGTTAATATGGCAATAACGCCTATGACAAAAGCAAAAAGATAGAAACCAACACTTCCGTTGTGTGCTTTTTTCCCTTCTATTGCAATACTATCGGTTACTTTACCCAAGCCAAAAACTAATGCTGATAAAGTAGTTTCGACAGAATCTCTAAAGAAACTGGATAAGACATTTATTGGTTTTACAAAAATAGCTTCATAGATTTCGTCAATATAATATTTGTTGTATAAGACTTTCGATAAACCGGTGATTTCGGCATCTTCACTTGGAACTGTGTTGTCTTTCAAGTATTTTTTATAAGCAATTCCAATTCCGATTAGAGCTCCAATTGTTGCAATTGCCATCAGCATATACTCTGTACTTCCCAAAACGTGAGCTTCGTGAGCAGCTTCCGAAAATAATGGAGATAGATATTCATTCAACCAACTGTGCCCAGGCAAGCTAATAATTCCACCAAAGAAAGATAAAATTGCCAAAATAATTAAAGGCAAAGTGATTAAAGCTGGACTTTCGTGTAAATGATGTTTTTGTTCTTCGGTTCCTCTGAACGAGTTGAAGAAAGTTAGATAAATCAATCTAAACATATAAAAAGCTGTCATTATCGAAGCAATCGAACCAATTACCCATAAAACTGGATTTCCATGAAAAGCAGTCATCAATATTTCGTCTTTCGACCAAAATCCTGCCAATGGGAATATACCAGAAATAGCCAATGAAGCAATTAACATTGTCCAAAATGTTATTGGCATTGCTTTTTTCAAACCACCCATTCTGCGCATATCTTGTTCGCCGTGCAATCCGTGAATCACAGAGCCCGAACCCAAGAACAAACAAGCTTTGAAAAAAGCGTGTGTGATTACGTGGAAAACTGCCACTTCATAAGCGCCCAAACCTAAAGCCAAGAACATTAACCCTAATTGTGAAACGGTAGAATAAGCCAAAACCTTCTTGATATCATTTTGAACCAAAGCTATCGTTGCCGCAACCAATGCAGTTGTTGCTCCTACAATGGCAATGATATTTTGTACACTTGGTGCCATATCAAACAAGAAGTTCAATCTGGTAAGCATAAAAATTCCTGCGGTAACCATCGTAGCAGCGTGAATCAATGCCGAAACTGGCGTTGGCCCAGCCATTGCGTCAGGCAACCAAGTATATAACGGAATTTGTGCCGATTTTCCGCAGGCTCCAATGAATAAAGCAACTGCAGCAGCAGTAATCCAAAAATCATTAATATCAGTTACTGTAGTTATTGCGGTTTTTAAAGTAGTAAAATCTAAAGTGTTGAATAAAGATCCAACAATAAAAATCCCGATTAGGAAACCTAAATCACCTATTCTATTCATAATGAAAGCCTTTTTAGCAGCATCATTAAAGTCTTGATTTTTATACCAAAATCCAATCAACAGATAGGAGCAAAGTCCAACACCTTCCCAACCGATGAACATCATTAGCAAGTTGCTTCCGATTACCAGCGTAATCATAAAGAAAATAAACAAATTCAGGTAGGCGAAAAACGAGTGCATTTTCTCGTCATCATGCATATAACTGATAGAATATAAATGAATCAACGACCCAATCCCCGTTACAAACAACAACCAGATAATCGTCAATTGGTCTATAAGAAATCCAAAACTCACATTGAATCTTTCAACCGAAATCCAATCGAATAAGTTGATGACAATGGGTTCCGAGTTTACTTGATTATAACCAAATAAATATAAAGTAACTGCAAAAGAAATCGCCACAGAAAGTGTTCCCACAATTCCCACGATGCTTTTTCCTGCTTTTTTACCCAGAAAAACATTAAATAAAAATCCTAAAAAAGGAGCTAATAGTAAGACTAAAACTAAATTTGTATCCATTGAAGATTATCCTTTTAAATTTTTCAAATTACTAACATCAATTGTGTGCATATTTCTAAAAATCGAAACTAAAATCGCTAATCCAACTGCAACTTCGGCAGCAGCAACGGCCATAGAGAAAAACACAAAAATTTGACCTTGCGCATCTTGATGATAGGTCGAAAAAGCGGCAAACAAAAGGTTGATTGCGTTCAACATAATTTCAATCGACATAAATACTACAATAGCATTTCGTCTGTATAAAACTCCAAAAACTCCAATACAAAAAAGTATTACGCTTAGGAATATATAATTTTCAATACCAATTTGGTTTAAAATATTATCCATATTATTTTTCTAATTTTTCTTTTTTAGACAATAAAACTGCACCAATCATAGCAACCAAAAGCAATACCGAAGCAAATTCAAAAGGTACCATATATTCGTTAAGCAATAATTTGCCTAATACATTTATAGATTGATAATCATCTCCAGTTAGCTCATAGCTTCCGTCTGCGATAGGTTTTGAATTTACGAATATAGCTATTAAAACCACACACATTAAACAAAACAACACAATGGCACCAAGTCTTGTTACACGAGGCTTATGCACTTCATCTTCGTTGTTTAAGTTCATCAACATAATGGTAAACAACATCAAAATCATGATTGCACCAACATAGACGATCAAGTTAGCGAATGCTAAAAATTGAGCGTTTAATAATAAGTAATGTCCCGAAATAGAGGTAAAGCAAAGTACCAAATAAATAGCATTATGCATTGGTTTCTTACTGTAAATTGCCAAAAACGCTGTGGCTAGCGTGAAAATAGATAATACTGAAAATAGAATTTGGATGGAGTTCGCATTCGCTAGATCTGGAATCTGTATCATTTAGTTAGCGTTTAATAGTTGTGAGTTTTTAAGAGCCATTTCTAAGGGCATTACCAATTTATCTTTTCCAAAAATAAAATCTTCTCTGTTATAGCTCGCCGGCACTAGCTCTTTAGAAATAGTTAAGTAAATAGCGTCCTTTGGACAAGCTTCTTCGCACAATCCGCAAAAGATGCATCGCAACATATTGATTTCATATATTGAAGCGTATTTCTCTTCACGATACAAATGTTTCTCGTCGGCTGTTCGCTCTGACGCTACCATTGTGATGGCTTCTGCAGGGCAAGACAAAGCGCACAAGCCACAAGCCGTACAGTTTTCACGACCTTGTTCATCTCGTTTCAGCATGTGTTGACCACGATAAACTGGACTAAATTCTCGAACTTGTTCGGGATATTGAATGGTTGCTTTTTTCGTAAAAAGATGTTGTATTGTTATCCATAAACCTTTTATGATGGCTAGCAGATACATTCTTTCTAAAAAAGTCATTTCCTTATTGGAAACTACTTTTTTTCTTCCGGAAAGTGATATTTCTTGTATTGACATTTAACTTTAGATTTTATATTTTATATTTAGGACTTCCTAAATTCAAAACCTGATTTTCTTTTATTTTTTTTCTTGAAGCTGAATCCTGCTATTCACTGTATATTTTGTTCTGAACCACAGAACAAAAGGATGCCGTTTCTATCAGGGCTAGGGCATACATTTTATTTTTTATAACCTATTTTATTTCGTTCCACTTTATTTTCTTGCTTTTCCATCATTTCATCCAGATAGCTAAAGAGTAATTCTACATTTTTATCATTATTGTCTAGCCTTCTTTTTATTTCTTCAATATCAATTTTTGAACTCAAATTATTCGTGAGAAATTCTCTCATACTAACAAAAATCTCAATGATTTTTATACTCATTTGTGTTGCTTTGTCGCTTTTTACAACATTTGATAATTGTAAAATTCCGTGTTCTGTAAAAACATACGGCAACGAACCACCTAAAGCTTGTTTAGAAGGTATCGCATTTTGCGAGACCATAATTTCAGTTTCCACTTCATTTAATCTAAACATAAAATGTTCAGGAAATTTATCAGGGTTTCTGGCAACTTGTTGTCTCAATCTCAATGGAATTGTGTCAAATAACATTGCTAAATCTCTATCTAACATCACTTTTTGATTTCTAATAAAATATATTTTGTTAGAAATCAATTCGTTTGGAATTATTGATACGCTATTTTCCATTTAACAAATTCATTATACAAGGTATCACATTTTGTGATACCTTTAGTTTTTATTCACATAAACAAATTTAACTGTTTGATTTTTAAATTTTTATTAAAAATAAATTTTGAATATTTTCTTCAAAAAATCTAATTTTATTATCAAGAAATCACATTTTGCGACACCTTATAGTTATCACTTTAAACAAATTAATCTAAAAGCCTAAATAAGCAAAGATTTCTTCTCTCAATATTACAACTCCTGTAATCATGATATTTACAATCGACAAAGGAATTAATATTCTCCAACCCAAATGCATCAATTGATCGTATCTAAATCTTGGAATGGTCCAACGAACCCACATGTAAAAGAAGATAAATCCACATAATTTTACAAACAAGGCACCGATGCCTAAAACATTAGCGATGTTTACTCCCCAGTTTTCAACGACCCAACTCATTCCCGGATAATTGTATCCTCCGAAGAATAAAACGGCTAAAATGGTTGAAGAAATAAACATGTTGGCATATTCGGCAAATAAATAAAAGCCCATTTTCATAGACGAATATTCTGTATGATACCCTCCAATCAATTCGGTTTCACATTCTGCTAAATCAAAAGGCGTTCTGTTGGTTTCGGCAAAAGCACAAATTAAGAATATTAAAAAAGAAAGCGGTTGATAAAAAACATTCCAGTTCATTCCAGATTGCTGTTCAGTAATTTCTTTTAAACTTAATGTTCCTGTCATCATTAGTAAAGCGATGATCGAAAGTCCCATTGCCACTTCGTAAGAAACCATTTGAGACGACGCACGAATTGCCCCAATTAGCGAAAATTTATTATTTGAAGCCCAACCTCCAATCATAATTCCGTATACACCAATAGATACAATGCCAAAAATATATAAAATTCCAACATTGATATCAGTCGCCTGAAGCAATATATCTCGTCCAAAAAGATGAAATCGATCTCCCCAAGGAATAACTGCGCTTGTCATTAATGCGGTAGCCATTGCTATTCCTGGACCAACTTTAAATAGAAATTGATTTGGAGTATTGGGTGAAAATTCTTCTTTAGCAAATAATTTTAGACCATCAGCAACAGGTTGTAGTAAGCCTCCCCAACCTGCACGGTTAGGCCCAACTCGATCTTGCAAAAAAGCCGCAACTTTTCGTTCTGCCCAAGTAGAATACATCGCCATAAGCATCGTAACGCCAAATACAACCAAAATAACTACACTTTTCTCAATAATAAATGTACTGTCCATGTTACTTTGAATTTAACGGTTTACCATCTATCTTTTCATTGTAATCTATTTCGGCCATACTTAATTTTTTTCTATCCTGTTCTCTACCTAAAAGAATAGTCTCTTCAGTATTTATGATCACTTTTTCTAACTTTTTAGTATAGTTGTTCTGATTGATAACAGAGTCTTTTTCAAATTTTCTTGGCCCTTCAATAACCCAATCGCTTAAATTTTTATGGTCAAATCTACAGCTATTGCAAATGAATTCATCTACCTCGTGGAATTCATCTTTTCTACCAGTAACTCTTTGAATTTCGTCACCAAACATCCAAACAGTAGTTTTTCCGGAACAAGTTGGACAATCTCTATGAGCGTTATAAGGTTTATTGAACCAAACTCTCGATTTGAATCGGAATGTTTTATCGGTCAAAGCACCTACTGGGCATACATCAATCATATTTCCTGAAAACTCATTGTCGATGGCGTGAGAAATACAAGTCGAAATATTCGAATGATCTCCTCTGTCCATTACTCCGTGTACTCGGTCGTCGGTAATTTGATCGGCAACCATCACGCAACGGTAGCAAAGAATACAACGATTCATATGCAATTGAATATTCGGACCAATATCTTCCGGTTCGAAAGTTCTTTTCTCTTCAATAAAACGACTTTCTGATTTTCCGTGTGCGAAACTCAAATTTTGCAAATCGCACTCTCCTGCTTGGTCACAAACAGGACAATCTAAAGGGTGATTGATCAGCAAGAATTCAGTAACTGCTTTTTGTGCCTCTTGCACTCTTGGCGAAGATTTAGTTTTTACTTCCATTCCGTCCTGACAACCTGTTACACAAGACGCCATCAGTTTTGGCATTGGTCTTGGATCAGCTTCGCTGCCTTTGGAAACTTCCGATAAACAGCAACGGCATTTGCCACCGCTTCCTTCTAGTTTAGAATGATAGCACATTGCTGGTGGAACTACCTCTCCACCAATCATTCTGGCTGCTTGCAGGATGGTTGTTCCTGGAGTCACTTCTATCTCGTGACCGTCTATGGTTACTTTCATTTTCTGTTTGTTTAAAAGTTTAAGTGTTTTCACTTCTAACTTCTGACTTCTGACTTTTAAATTATACTGCTACTTTAGAAACTAAATGCTTCACACTTTCAAAAGGCTCGGCAACAAAATGATCTCTATTTTTTATTTTTTCCGGGAAACGGATGTGGTATTCAAATTCATCTCTAAAATGACGAATCGCTGCTGCCACTGGCCACGCTGCTGCGTCACCCAATGGACAAATCGTGTTTCCTTCAATTTTGCTTTGAATACTCAAAAGCAAATCGACATCTTCTTCACGGCCGTGACCGTTTTCAATTCTGTGCAATACTTTTTCTAACCAGCCAGTTCCTTCACGACAAGGTGAACATTGTCCGCAAGATTCATGGTGGTAAAAACGAGAAAAATTCCAAGTATTTCTAACAATGCAAGAGGTATCATTATAAACAATAAATCCTCCTGAACCTAGCATAGAACCAGTTGCAAATCCACCGTCACTTAAACTTTCGTAAGACATCAAGCGATCGTCGCCATTAGCTGTTTTATAAATTAAATGGGCTGGCAAAACAGGTACTGATGATCCTCCTGGAACAAACGCTTTCAAAGGTCTATCAGAACTCATTCCGCCCAAATATTCATCAGAATTCATAAATTCATAAACGCTCAATCCCATTTCTATTTCATAAACTCCCGGATTTTTGATGTGTCCTGAAGCTGAAATTAATTTGGTTCCCGTCGAACGACCGATACCAATTTTAGCATATTCAGCACCTGAATTATTCACAATCCAAGGCACAGCTGCAATAGTTTCAACATTGTTTACCACCGTTGGGTTTGCCCAAAGTCCAGAAACTGCTGGAAATGGCGGCTTGATTCGAGGATTTCCTCTTTTTCCCTCCAATGATTCTATCAATGCGGTTTCTTCTCCACAAATATAAGCTCCAGCTCCAATTTGAACATAAAGTTCTAAATCGTAACCTTTTCCTAAAATATTTTTCCCTAACCAACCCGCTGCTTTTGCTTCTGCGATGGCTCTTTCTAGAATTTTGTAAATCCACATATATTCTCCACGAATATAAATGTAAGACAGGTTCGCGCCCAAAGCATAGCTAGAAGTAATCATTCCCTCAATCAATAAATGAGGAATAAATTCCATCAAATAACGGTCTTTGAAAGTTCCCGGCTCTGATTCGTCAGCGTTGCAGACCAAATGTCTTGGTTTTCCTGATTTTTTATCAATAAAACTCCATTTCATTCCTGCTGGGAAACCTGCACCACCACGACCTCTTAGTCCTGAAGTTTTCACTTCTTCTACTACTTCGTCAGGAGTTAATGTCTTTAATGCTTTTTCTACTGAAGCATAACCGCCGTTTTGGCGATAGACTTCGTAGGTTTTGATTCCCGGAACATTTATTTTGTCTAATAATATTTTTTGTGACATATTATTTATCGTGTAATGTAATTTTATTATCTCTACAATCGGCAATAATCTGATCTACTTTCTCTTTGGTTAAATGTTCTTTGTAAAAATCCCCCAATTGCATCATTGGAGCATAACCACAAGCACCTAAACATTCTACACCTCTAACTTCAAATAGTCCATCGGGAGTAGTTTCAGCGACTTTTACACCTAGTTTTTCGCAAGTGTAATCCATCAAATCTTCAACTCCATTCAAACAACAAGGCGAAGTTTGGCAAAATTCGAACATATATTTGCCAACAGGACGTCTATTATACATCGTATAAAACGAAACTACTTCATAAACTTCGATAGGTTTTATGGAAAGAATTTCGGCTACTTTATCTTGTAATTCAATACTTAACCAATTGTCGTGCGCATCCTGAACTTCGTGTAAAATGGGCAATAAAGCCGATTTATGTTTTCCTTCGGGATAGTGACTTATTAACTCATTGATTCGCGACATCAATGGTTCAGTTATATTTATTTCTTGTTTGTAATGTGTTTTTTCCATTTTTATAATTTTTGCCACACAGGCGCAAAGTCACAAAGTTTTTTAAATCTGAAATCAAAAATCGTTATTCATCAATCTGAAATGTCTACGCATCTAATTCTCCGGCAATAACATTTAAACTTGACAAAATAACGATAGCATCCGAAAGCATTGCACCTTTTATCATTTCAGGATACGCTTGGTAATAAATAAAACAAGGTCTGCGGAAGTGCAATCTGTAAGGCGTTCTGCTTCCGTCGGTTACCAAATAGAATCCTAACTCACCGTTTCCGCCTTCGACAGCGTGATAAATTTCGGCAACTGGAACAGGAATTTCACCCATTACAATTTTGAAATGGTAAATCAAACTTTCCATATCGTGATATACATCTTCTTTTGGAGGCAAATAATATTCGGGTACATCAGCATGAAATACATTCCCTTCTGGCATCTTATCTAGTGCCTGACGAATGATACTCATACTTTCCCAAACTTCGGCGTTACGAACGCAAAAACGGTCGTAAGTATCACCTGACTTTCCAACAGGAACTATGAAATCGAAGTCTTCATAAGAGGAATACGGGTGCGCTACGCGAACGTCATAATCAACTCCAGCAGCACGTAAATTTGGACCTGTAAATCCATAAGCCATAGCCATTTCGGCAGTAATTGGGCCAACATTTACCGTTCTATCTATGAAAATTCTGTTTCTTTCGAACAAGTTTTCAAATTCTTTCCAAGCTACTGGAAAATCTTTCAAAAACACATCTAGTAATTCAAAAGCTTTTGGAGACCAATCTCTTTCGAAACCGCCCATTCGTCCCATATTTGTTGTCAAACGTGCACCACAAATTTCTTCATATATTTCGTAAACTTTCTCTCTAAATTGAAAAACATACAAGAAACCGGTATAAGCACCAGTATCGACACCAAGAATAGAATTACAAATAATGTGATCTGTAATTCTAGCTAATTCCATTGCAATGACTCTTAAATATTGTACTCGTTTAGGAATTTCAATATCCAATAGCTTTTCCACAGTCATCCACCAACCCATATTATTGATTGGCGAAGAGCAATAGTTCATCCTGTCGGTAAGTGGTGTGATTTGGTAAAACGGACGGTTTTCGGCGATTTTTTCAAAAGCACGATGAATATATCCTATTGTTGGCTCGGCTTCTATGATTTTTTCGCCATCCATCAACAAAATATTCTGAAAAATACCGTGTGTAGCTGGATGTGTTGGTCCTAAATTCAGAATCGAAAATTCGCTTCCGTCTTCATTGTGGTTCTCTTTAATTATTTTAGCATATCGATGCTCTGGGGGTAATAATAGTTCTGACATTTATAGAATGTGAAAAATTATATTATTTGCTATCTGTTTGATTGTGTTCTTCCAAAGAATCTGTCATCTTTGTCTGTTCTTCCGCCATCTTCCATTGGGAATTCTTTTCTCATTGGATGTGACACCATTTCGTCCATATTCAAAATACGTTTCAATTGTGGATGGCCTATAAAGTTGATTCCATAAAAGTCCCAAGTTTCTCTTTCCATCCAATTCGCACTTGGAAATATAGTTGATATGGTTTTTATGTCTGGAGTTTCTCCATTGATAAATGCCTTGATTTTTATTCGTTTGTTTTCATACCAGTTGTGCATATGGTAAACAACTGCAAACTGTCGTTCTACAACATTATCTGGGTAATGAACTCCGCATACATCTGTTAGGAAATGAAAACGTAATGTTGGATCATTTTTCAAAAAAAGAACAATAGGGGTTATTTTATCAGAGGCAACTTCAAACGAAAAAACATCTTTTTCCTGAATGAAATGAAATACACTTTCACCAAATGTTTCTGATAATTTGTCTTGAATTTCTATAGATTCTAAGCTCATTTCCTTATTTTATATTGTAAGATTTCAATAATTCTTGATATTCTGGAGAACTTCTTCTTCTTACCGATTCACTCTTGACCAAATCCTGCAATCTCATAACGCCATCTACAATTTGTTCTGGTCGTGGCGGACAGCCAGGTACATAAACATCAACAGGAATTACTTTATCTATCCCTTGCAAAACAGAATACGTATCGAAAACTCCGCCCGATGAAGCACAAGCTCCAACTGCAATTACCCAACGTGGTTCTGCCATTTGCTCATAAACTTGACGCAGAATTGGCCCCATTTTTTTAGAAATGGTTCCCATAACTAATAGCATGTCAGCTTGCCGAGGAGAAAAACTTACACGTTCCATACCAAATCTTGCCAAATCATAATGCGAAGCCATTGTTGCCATAAACTCAATTCCGCAGCAAGACGTTGCAAAAGGCAATGGCCAAAGTGAATTGGCTCGTGCTAATCCTACAACATCGTTCAATGAAGTTGCAAAAAAACCTTCGCCTGAAACGCCTTCTGGTGGCGCAACCATTTTTATGCTTGAATTACTCATCTTTTATTGTTTTAAATTGTAAATTTTGAATTAAAAATTAATGCTTAAAAACATTTAAAATTCAACATTTAAAATATATTTTTATTCCCAGTCTAATGCTTTCTTTTTGATGATATAAAAAAAGCCAATTAATAACAATGACATAAAAATCACCATTTTTACCATTCCTTCCAATCCTAATTCTTTAAAATTTACAGCCCAAGGATACAAAAAAACTACCTCAATATCGAAAAGTACAAAAAGAATAGCAACTACAAAAAACTTCACAGAGAAAGGAATTCTAGCATTTCCAAAAGATTCAATCCCACATTCAAAGTTTTGATCTTTTATTGCAGAGGATCTTTTCGGGCCTAATTTTCCAGAAGCTATGATTATACCCACAACAAAACCTATCGCTAAGAGCATTTGCATTAGTATAGGTAAGTAATCTATTTGACTTGATTGCATAATGAATGGTGTTTTGGTCTACATAAGATTGCAAATATAGCTTTCAAAGCTTTAAAACACAAGTTAAAAACAAAATTTAGTTTAATGAAAATTATAATTAACGTATCATTGTAGATTGTTTAATTTGTTTTAAAAAAATTCAGTTGGCATTGCAACAAAAAAGCGTCCCGATAAATCGGAACGCTTTAAACATTCGTAGGCAATAAAAATGAATTTTTATGCTTAGAGCACTGCTACTTTCGCAGCAACTTTTCCTTTTCTTCCTTCTTCTTCTTCATAGCTTACTCTGTCACCTTCACGAAGTTCTTCCGCGTTGATTCCTGATGC
>JAYVIK010000313.1:0-6786 GCA_043770265.1 Flavobacterium sp.
CGTAAAAATGTTCCAGTTGAACAGGTAAACTTCAATTCCACGATTGTGTGCATATTCCATCACTTGCTGCCAGAATTTGATCTTTTCGCTGATGGTTATTTTTTTGATAACTTCATAATTTTTCAGTAGCTCATTGGGCAAGCCCTTACTCCCTGTAAACCCATATTTGTCACCAATATCATAGGTCGTTCTCCAGACATCATTCAGCGCCACATTTGGGAATTCAGGAACCTTTACCATCGAAGGAAATGGATTCAAGCTCCAAAGTGAAACAGTATTATAGCGGTTTCTAGCCATTTCGTCGAATTGCTGTTTCCAGAAATCCATTTCCCACATCACCGGGATATTTTGCTGATAAGCATCGCTGAAATCGGAATAACTCGGGGTTCGTAGATCAATTGGTATATTAATTTTGATTCCTCTCCGTTGGAGAAACGGTTTATTATCAGAATCTTTTAACCCTGCCAAAGTTTGATTTTTTATTGCTTCAGCAATATCCAGACAGCCATACATCGCCCCTAAATGATCCGAGGCCAACACCCAAATTCCCAGTTCATTCCCTCTATTTTTTGTTCGGATAGAATAACATTGCCATCCTTTATACAAAGGGGATTTAATACCCGCTTTATTTATTTCATCAGATAATCGGATGGAATCAGAAAGAATAGTGATTGTAATGATTTTATCCCTATTTCCCTTTTTAGCTTTCAATTGGGTTATCACCTCAATTCCTCTTTTTTTGGCAGCTCCTGAAATTTCAGTTATCCCAAATGCAAGTTTCTGGTCTTTGGTTGTATGAGGCAAGACAATTTGATTATAAACTGTAGATAAAACATCTTGACTTTGTTTTTGAGCTCCGGTTGTATTATTCACAAGAAGTATTGCAAAAACAAACAACATTTTTAATATTGAAGTAAGTTGTTTTTTCATATTATTTATAGCAGTTATTTTTTATTCATTTAAATGGTATTATATAATTGATTTGAAAATCATTTGATTTTCTTGGACTAACTTGTTCTAAACCCGAATTCAACAAATGTTTAATCAAATGATAATGCTTTCGATTTGATAGTTTCCCGTTGTAGGTGGTGCTTTTAAAGTACTATCATTTTTCGGTTGTAGCGACCATTTCTAGTTGTTATTTCTACAATATAAGTACCGGAAGGTTGATTAAAAGGATAGGTTGCTTTAGTAACAGGCGATTTTAAATTAAAATCATACAAAATTTGACCATTTATTTGCATAACCCTCACTCTTGAAAAATCATCGTCACATTGAATGCTGAATTGATTCTTAATTGGGTTTGGATAAACCATTATTTTATTCAAACCGTCTGTTTTTTCTATTCCCCCAATAGTACTCAGTGGAAGCGATGTATCAATAAATCTAAAAGATTTCAAAACAAAAAGTTCTGCTGTACCAGTCCCAACAAATCGTAAATAAACATCGTGCATTCCGGTACTATTGTTTACCGCAGCAGTGTATTTATTGAAAGTAGAAAGACTACCACTCGATGTTATGGGGCAATCGGCGATTTTAGTTCCTGTATCAATTGCATCAAGCCAAACTTCAATTTTCCCATTCGCATTAGTTGCCGAAGCTGTTGCTTCAAATTGCATAGCTTTTTTGGCATAATCTGTATTCCCAAATTCAACTCCTGCATATAATGCCCAGTCATTATTGTGAATCTGAGCAAGATTACTAACCCCATTTACAGCCGTCGTTTTAAATGTACCAAATTGATTCGCGGGACATTCAGCTAATATTGGTGTATAGGCATCGCGATAAATGAACAAATCGAAATCGGCAGCACTACCCTTAACATAAATGCCCTGACAATTGCCAACCCAACCATTGCCATTAATATCTTGATTATCTAGCAACCTAACATCAATAGGCAATCCCACACTAGTCCATACATTTCCATTGGCGCTAAAATATGCTGTCAAGGTATGATTTACACGTTCTATCTTTAGCCATACAACATTTCCAGCCGTATTCGGAACTTCATAAACAGTAGTTTCAAAACTAAATTTAATGACTTTTTGGCCTAAAGTATTTAACGTACTGCACAAACGTGCTCCCATAACTTGATTGCCTGCCAGAATATTCAATCCAGCTTCTGTAGAACTCACTTTAGCATCAACATCCAGCTTTGTAATTAAGGAATAATTATGTTCAGCATCTGCTTTAATAAGTGTATTATTTGTATTATTAGAAAACAACCGCAACCAACCTGTACGCTGAGTAAGCGAGAAAGGAGTATTAGGTGTGTATCCCAAGGTAGACCATTCAGGGTGTAAAGTTGTTGAATTGAAATAATCTGTATGTGGAACCATAAATGGGATACCACTTGAAGGTAGACTTGGCGCAGTCATAGGTTCGTTAATAGGATAATTACCAACTGGAATACCAGTAGTTGAATTGTATTTCACTTGAGTCAAAACACCCTGACGACCTGTGCCTTTCCATTCATTACCTGCATTTAAAAAAGATTGTGCAATTCCCCACGATGTACCATCGTCGAGCATTACAACCTGCGACGTATGATTAGGCCCTGTAAATAATGCTTGCCATTTTTTCGGATCTGCTTCATTGTAAAAATCACCAATTATTTCCCAAGCAGATTGATCGGCTACCAACGTTTTACTTCTGATTACTTTTTGCCCATTTCCATAATTTAATGCAAAAGAGTAATAATAATAGCCATTATTTTTCCACATTACAGGACCTTCTGCCCAGCCATAAGGATACGTTGGTGCAGGATTAAGCCAAGTCATATTAAGAATTTTACCACTCGGTTGGCCATTAGCCCCTAACTCCACTATCCAATTGTTAGCTTGACCGTTTTTTACCAATAAATAAGGTGTTTTATTTACATCATCATCAATAAAAATGGAGTTATCCATTCCTAATCCAGGAACGGATGAGGGAGTGGTCATTTGCACAGGAATGCTCCAAGGTCCAGCAGGTGTAGCTGCTTTTGAAAAAAACATTCTACCTCTATTACCAACATAGTACCAATAACTATTATTGAAATAAACGAGATTACCGCCCCAAGCACCATCGGTAATTCCAGTTCCAAACTGGTTCCAACTACCCGAAATTGGTTGTGAAATCGCTTCCCAATGTACTAAATTAGTAGAATGGTATATTTTGGGAGAACGTGCAAAAGAAGAACCTGCTGTATAAAAATCATTTCCTATACGTGTCAATGTCGGATCAGGATGGTCACCTGGCAATACCAAGGTCATAAAAGTTGAGAATGATGGGCTTTGAGCCTCTACTTGCCCTGTGAATAAGCACACAAAGGATATTGAAATACATACTATTTTCGAAAATTTATTCATCTTTTCCTATTTTTTTTTAAAACATTCGATACTTGTAAGCTCTGAGTTACCTCCCATACTACTACAACCGGAGGCTATATACAATTTCTTTTTATACCAAATAAGTTGAGAGCCGTGTCTGCCTACTTGTAACGGTGGCAATGTCGACCATTTACCCGTTTTGGTATCAAGACATTCCACTTCGTTGTGTGCCGTTTTTTGTTTCACGCTTTCACCTCCAGCTAAAATTATCTTATCACCAATTGCGATAGCTGTACAACCAGCACGTTGGGTAAGAATCGGATTTTCTAAAGTACTCCAACTCTTCGTCTTGAAATCGTACACATCAACTAGAGGCTCTGTTAATTGAAATACTTTACCAATAGATGCTGACGTTACTCTACCACCAATGAGGTATAATTTGTCATTGCTAATAACAGAGCAAGCATGATCGCGGTAACGAGGCGCATCAGGCAAGGTGTCCCATTTTTTAGTTTTGAAATCATAGACATCAAACCACTTTACGTGACCATCCCAATGCCCATCGATAATACCACAGGCGATATATAATTTATCCTTGTACACATTTGCACTTGTCGAAGCACGTACTCTGCCCGTAGGCATATCAAAAGTTCTAACCCATTGATTTGTTTTCGGTTGATATTTATAATTTTCGGACAATGATTTCTCGTGCGGATAACCACCCGTTTGAACTCCTACAGTATAAATCTCACCTTTATATGAAAACCCTTCGAAATGATGTAGTTCGATAGGCGGTTTTGCACCCGAAGTCCAAGTATTAGTTTTGGGGTTGAAAATTGACACCTCTTGTATCCGCCGTCCACCCACCAAATAGAATTTTCCGTTGGCTTCTATAAATGCGGCTTCGTGGCGAGCAACTGGTTGTCCTTTGCATGTTAATGTTTCCCATTTATAGTTGTTAAAAGACTGTGATTTTATAGATTGAGATCCAACTATAATGGAAACCAATAATAAAAAGTATTTAAATTTCATTATTTTTTGTTGGTTCATATTATTCGAACGTTATCCAATCTATTTCAATTGGGTTATTTGAAGTTGAAATAATGAAAACATCATTCAATCCTACTGTCTGATTTGTCAATTTGGAAATAGAAATACCCCAATCAGCTGATTTCTTTAGATTTACTGTGCCGATTAGTGGTCCATCAAGTGCTTTGACTCTTATCTCGAAACTACCTCCAAGGGAATTTTTCGCCATCACTTTAAGCTTTTTCAAAGCTTTATTGCTAAAATCTACCTTGTTGTATCTAACCCAAGCATTTTTTTGGTTCAACGTTACTTTCCAGCCTTTAAAGGTGTTGAGTGAATCAACAAAACTTGATGATATACCAGTTTCTGATTTCTCACTATAGCGATCAATTTGAATCTGACTTTCTGCTCTTGAAATCCCAACTCCTCGAAGGCTTGGAAACACTTCTTGAATAGTTCCATCAGGATTAAAAAAGAGCATTTCTGCCTTGACAGAGCGACGTTTATCTGAATTTGGAGAAAGATCGTTGTGGTGATAAAAAAGATAAGATTGTCCCTTGTAGTCCACAATCGACTGATGATTGGTATAGCACTTTGTAGGCGATTCTTTCATAATAATACCTTTATAATCAAAGGGACCTAAAGGGTTTGTTCCAATTGAATAAACCAATTGCTCAATAGTTTCTGGAATATAGGGAAAGGTCAAATAATATTGTCCATTGCGTTCAAACACAAAAGGCCCCTCAATAAATTTACCATTTCCAATTCCTTTTATTTTAATTGGTACGGGCAATGTAGCTAGTTCCAGCATATTCGGTTTGAGTTGAGCCCCGTAGATGACCCTATCATTGGCCCAATAAATATATGCTTTGCCATCCTTTGCGATAAAAACAGTGGGGTCAATACCGTAAATACCAGCTATGTAATTTGGTTCCGGGATAAAAGGCCCCTCCGGCTTGTCACCGATGGCCACTCCTATCCGACGCCCTTTGCCGTTAATCTTTTCGGGTGCTTCTGCTGGGAAGTAATAATAATACTTACCCTCCTTATAAACACATTCGGGTGCCCACATTCTGTATGAATCGGGCTCAACCCAGGGAACCGTATTGTGCGAAAGAATCACCCCGTGATCCTTCCAATCGGTTAGATTTTCGGATGAGAACACGTGGTAATCAGGCATACAAAATCCAACGAATCCTTGCCCTTCACCACAAGGAACATCATGAGATGGATATAAATATACTTTTCCGTTGAATACCCGAGCCGTTGGATCTGCTGTAAACTGATCCATAATAATTGGATTTTGTGCTGAAGAAAATGTGGCAAATAACACCATTAATAACAAAAAGTACGGAAATGTAGATCGCTTCACTTGGATAATAGTTTCGGTTTTATAATTCATTTAATTCTGTTGAAAATTGATTTCAAAATCGTTTTAGTTTTTAGCTTTAATCGCTTTTGTCACTTCCTTAATAATCTATAGCCAGATTAATTTATTATCAGTTTTGAAGTCCAGTCTTGTTTTGAAATTGGCGAACTTACGTTTACAAAATAAATTCCAGCACTTAAATTATCTGGCAAACCCATTTTCATTGGCTCATTATTGGAAATAATTTCTTTTTTCATAAGTACAGCACCAGTGCTATTCAATAATTTGAATACAATATTGCCTTTTAATGATTCGTCCAATATAAAGTTTATATTATTTTTAGCTGGATTTGGATAAATATGCAGTGATTTTTTATCCTTTTCCATTTCTATATTACCAAGAGTTTTGCTTAAGATAAGTCCTTCCTGTGCCCCATAATACGCGGGTTTTGTTGTTAAGTCATTTGCAAAAAGTAAAGGACTTTTGTCTAATAACCAAAACGGATTCCAATTGTCTCGCACTCCCCAAAAGCAGATCCACTTTACCCCTCCTTCAACAGCTGCTTTTATCATCAATTTGTATTGTTCTCGTTGGATTTCAGCTTTTGCAGGAGTCCAAACTTTTTGTTCATCGGCAAAATCAACTTCGGTAAGATATACTTCAAGCCCCAGTTTTTTGTATTCCTGTATGGTTTGTTTCAACTTACTCCAATCATAGGTTTTGGCATTATCAAAATGACATTGTAAACCAACAGCATCTAAAGGCGCACCTATATTCTTCAAATGCTTGGCCAATTGATACAATGCTTTTGTTTTTTTATCACCCCAAAACTCAGCACCATAATCTCTCAATTCCAATTTTTTATTACTGTGTCGTCGAGCATATTCAAAGGCTTTGCGAATATAAACCGGATGCTGTGTATGAACTACATCTGTACCTGTCAAGCCGGACAAATCAGGTTCATAGCCCATATTTTGCAACTTACAACCTGGGTCAGTAGCATTAGTATTGTAATAATTTCCATTCCACCACAATGACTCATTTACTACATTCCAATACTCTACTTTATTTGAGTTA
>JAYVIK010000314.1:0-6746 GCA_043770265.1 Flavobacterium sp.
AATAACTTTGTGGTGTATCTAAGGCTGCTTCACTGGCAATTTGGGCATAGGTTGGCGGACTCAATCTTGCCTGCGCAAATTTCATAGCCGTTGCCATCACTTCTTTATTTTTAGAGACGATGCATCCAATTCTAGCACCACACATACTGTATCTTTTGGAAACCGAATCGATCATAATCACGTTCTGTTCAATTCCTTTTAAGTTCATCACCGAAAAGTGTTGGTCTCTTTCATCATAAATAAATTCACGATATACTTCGTCTGCGATTAGAAATAAATCATGTTTTCGAACCAATTCTCCCAATTGATTAATTTCGGATTCTGAATACAAATAGCCCGTTGGGTTATTGGGATTACAGATTAAAATAGCTTTTGTTTTTGGAGTAATCGCTTTTTCAAATTCGGCAATCGTAGGCAAGGTAAATCCGCTTTCGATATTGGATATTACTGGTACAACTCGAGCACTTGATTCTGCTGAAAATGCACTATAATTAGCGTAAAAAGGTTCTGGAATTATCACTTCATCCTCGGGATCCATAATACTACCAAGAGCAAATAATAGCGCCTCAGAGCCGCCTGTAGTGATCATTATGTCTTCAAACGAAACTCTTACGTTTTGATTAGTATAAAATAAGGCTAGTTTTTTTCGATAACTTTCATAGCCTGCTGATGGACCATATTCTATTATGTCTAAATCAATGTTTTTTATGGCTTCAATGGCTATTTCTGGACTTTTTATATCAGGTTGACCAATGTTTAAATGATACACTTTATGACCTTTTAATTTGGCCATGTCTGCATAAGGAGCCAACTTTCGAATTGGCGATTCAGGCATTTTTTGTCCTCTAATTGAAATACTTGGCATGTTTTTGAAAATTTGGTGCAAAATTGCGATTTTTTTTTCGAAATAAAGTGCTTCAATTGTCTTTATTTGTTAATATAGTTAATTTCTAATTGATATTTTGTTAACTTTATACAAATTAAAATAATGAAAAAAAACGTTGTGGTTTTTATCTTTTTTATCCAAGTCTTTCAGGTTTTGGGACAAAATGGTTTTGCGTTAAAAGAAGGTATCGACAAAGTGAATATTCCCTTTAAATTAATCAATAATTTAATATTTATACCCCTAAAAGTAAATGGTGTTGAACTGCACTTCCTTTTAGATTCTGGAGTAGAAGAAACTATTCTTTTTAGTATGGAAGAAAAGAAAGAAGTAAATTTTTTTAATGTTGAAAAAATTTCATTGAGAGGTTTAGGAAGTGAGACTGCTATCGAAGGATTGAAATCGACAAATAATACGCTAGAAAATAATGGATTACTATCTGAAAATCATTTACTATACATTGTTTTAGATCAAAATTTTAATCTTTCTTTTCATGTAGGAATTCCTGTGAATGGAATTATTGGTTATAATTTTTTTAAAAATAATTTAGTTGAAATTAATTACGAAAAAAAACGCATTTCGGTTTACAGAGATACTGAAAAAAACAAAAAAAGAATTGAAAAAAAATTTGAGATGCTCCCCATAACTATCGAAAAATCAAAACCCTATATTCAAAGTAGTGTAATAATAAATTCAGATGAAATCCCTACAAAATTATTAATTGATATCGGCAATAGTGATGCCATTTGGCTTTTTGAGAACAAAGAAAAAGCAATAAATATTCCAGCAAAAAATTTCGAGGATTATTTAGGCAAAGGTTTTAGTGGCGATGTTGAAGGGAAAAGAGCTCAAATTAAAAAATTTTCTTTTTCAAAATTTGAATTTAATCGTCCAATTGTTGCTTTTCCAGATTCGACTTCAATAAGAAATGTCAAAATGGTTAAAGATCGTGCAGGTTCTATAGGTTCAGAAATTCTGCGACGTTTTGATATTGTTTTTGATTATCAAAACCAACAGCTATTTTTAAATAAAAACAGAAATTATAGTTCTGCTTTCAATTATAATAAAAGTGGTGTCGAGATTCAACATTATGGTTTGCAATGGGTTCAAGAAACGGTTAGACTCGAAACTGTACCATACAAGGGCACGACCACTGTAGAGAACGGATCTACTAACCTAAGTAATTTTAAATATAAATTTGTATTGAAACCGATTTATGTATTGGCACATGTTCGAAAAAATTCCTTAGCAGCTCTCAGTGGACTGCAAAAAGGAGATATAATAATCAAAATAAATCAAAAACCAGGATATGAATTTACGCTCGAAAAAATCAATGCCTTGTTGAAATCAGAAGATGAAAATTGGATAAATTTTGAAGTTGAAAGGGAGAGTCAAATTCTAAAGTTTAAATTTCAATTGCTAAATGTGTTATAAAAAAACGCTTCTTAAAATTAATTAAGAAGCGTCTTTACGAATTTTTATAGGTTTTAATCAGCAATAACATCGCCCTTAATTTTCAAAGGAATTCTACCGCCTTCATAATTCACGGCGTTTGATTCTACGGTAATAGTTTTCCTTATTGGCCCAGCAATCATGCTGTATTTTACTTCAATTTTTCCAGTTTTCCCTGGCATTACAGGGTCGTTAGGTTTTGAAGGTATCGTAAAACCTGGAGTTGAAAGGACATTGCTAATAATCAAAGGAGCATCGCCAGTATTCGTAAATTCAATAGTTCGAATTCCAGTATCGCTCTTTTTTGAAACCGTTCCATAATCTATAGTATTGTCTTTTACCTTAAATTCAATTTTAGGACTATTTTGTGCAAAACCAAAACTGCTCATCAGTACGATTGCTATTAAAGTGGCTCTATTTTTCATTTTTATTTTTTTTAAATTCTGTTCAGTAAAATTACCTTTTTTAATTAAGTGGACAATTATTTATTTCTCTTTTTATACTGTACTTAATTATTTACTTTTGTTCCCTATTTTAATTACAAATATCAGACCAAAGTATAATTTTGGTTTTAACAGTTGCTTTTTATGACAATTCCTGCACAATTCGACGCTAAAACTATTGAAAATAAGTGGTATGACTACTGGATGAAGAATAATTATTTCCATTCAGAACCCGACCACAGAACGCCATATACCATTGTAATTCCTCCGCCAAACGTGACTGGAGTTTTGCATATGGGACACATGATGAACAATACTATTCAAGATGTTTTGATTCGAAGAGCACGTCTCAAAGGTTTTAATGCTTGTTGGGTTCCCGGAACCGATCACGCTTCGATTGCTACAGAAGCTAAGGTGGTTGCCAAATTAAAATCGGAAGGAATTAATAAATCGGATTTGAGTAGGGAAGAATTCTTGAAACACGCTTACGATTGGACTGACAAATATGGAGGAACAATCTTAGAACAATTGAAACAATTGGGTTGCTCTTGCGATTGGGACAGAACCAAATTTACAATGGATTCTGATATGTCGGCATCGGTAATTAAATCTTTTGTTGATTTATACAACAAAGGCTTGATTTATCGTGGCTACCGAATGGTAAATTGGGATCCAGAAGCCAAAACGACCTTGTCTGATGAAGAAGTTATTTACGAAGAACAACAAGGAAAATTGTATTTCCTAAAATATAAAATCCTCACCCCAGCCTTCTTCGAAGGAAAGGGAGCCGAGACTCTTAACTCCCCTCCTTCGGAGGGGTTGGGGGAAGAATTTTTGACAGTCGCCACCACACGTCCAGAAACTATCTTTGGAGATACCGCCATTTGCATCAATCCAAATGATGAGCGTTTTGCTCATTTGAAAGGAAAGAAAGCGATTGTGCCAATTTGTGGTAGAGTAATTCCAATTATCGAAGACGAATACGTTGACATCGAATTTGGAACAGGTTGCTTGAAAGTAACTCCGGCTCACGATATTAATGATAAAGCTTTAGGTGAAAAACACAATTTAGAAATTATTGATATTTTCAATGAAGATGCTACTTTGAATAGTTTTGGATTGGATTATCAAGGAAAAGACCGTTTTGTGGTTCGTGCCGAAATTGCTATGGAATTAGAAAATAGTGGAGCTTTAGCCAAAACCGAAATCCACTTGAATAAAGTAGGAACTTCGGAAAGAACCAAAGCAGTAATCGAACCTCGTTTGTCCGATCAATGGTTTTTGAAAATGGAAGATTTGGTAAAACCGGCTATCCAATCTGTTTTGGTCGATGGAGAAATCAAATTGCATCCAGCTCGTTTTAATAATACATACTCACATTGGTTGAACAATATTCGCGATTGGAATATCTCCCGTCAATTGTGGTGGGGACAACAAATTCCTGCTTATTTCTATGGTGACGGAAAAGAAGATTTCGTTGTTGCAGAGAATATTGATGAAGCTCTAAAATTAGCGCAAACTAAAACTTCTAACTTCCAACTTCTAACCTCTAACCTTCGTCAAGATGTTGACGCTCTTGATACTTGGTTCTCTTCTTGGCTTTGGCCAATGTCAGTTTTTGGTGGAATTATTGATCCCGAAAACGAAGATTTCAAATATTATTATCCGACCAATGATTTAGTAACCGGTCCTGATATTTTGTTTTTCTGGGTGGCGAGAATGATTATTGCAGGATACGAATACACGGGAAAAAAACCATTTACAAATGTGTATTTGACTGGTTTAGTTCGGGACAAACAAAGACGAAAAATGTCGAAATCGTTGGGAAATTCACCAGAACCGTTAGAATTAATCGAAAAATTTGGTGCTGATGGCGTGCGTGTTGGCTTGCTTTTGAGTGCTTCTGCAGGAAACGATATTATGTTCGACGAGGAATTGTGCAACCAAGGAAAAGCATTTACCAATAAAATTTGGAATGCCTTCAAATTGATAAAAGGCTGGGAAGTTGCTGAAATGTTGGTGCAACCAGAATCAGCTAAAGTGGCGATAGAATGGTACGAAGCCAAATTGCAACAAACACTTTTAGAAATCGAAGACAATTTCGAAAAATACAGAATTTCCGATGCTTTGATGGGCATTTACAAATTGGTTTGGGACGATTTCTGTTCTTGGTTTTTGGAAATGATTAAACCTGCTTACCAACAGCCAATTGATAGCGTGACTTTTGCGAAAGCCATCGAAATGCTCGAAAACAATATGAAATTATTGCATCCATTTATGCCGTTCTTGACTGAGGAAATTTGGCAATTACTTTCAGAAAGAACTCCAGAAGAAGCTTTAATTGTTTCTACTTGGCCAGAAATAAAGCCTTTCAATATGCAATTAATTACTGATTTCGAAAATACGATTGAAGTAATTTCTGGAATTAGAACGATTCGTAAAGACAAGAATATTCCGTTCAAGGACACGATTGAATTGAGAATTGTGAATAACGATAAAGCTTCGACTTATTTTGATGCGGTTGTAACCAAATTAGGAAATATCACGTCACTAGAATATGTTGCGGATAAAGTGGATGGCGCTTTATCTTTCCGTGTGAAATCGAATGAATATTTCATCCCAATAACAGGAAATATCGATGTTGCAGCCGAAATTGAAAAACTGACTGCCGAGTTGGTTTACACCCAAGGCTTTTTGAAATCAGTTCAAAACAAATTGGCTAACGAGAAATTTGTGGCTGGAGCACCAGAGAAAGTTCTGGCAAACGAAAGGCAAAAAGAAGCCGATGCATTGGCTAAAATTGCAACATTGGAGCAAAGTTTGGCGGGATTGAAATAGACTTTAGACCGTTCTTAAAATAAAAAATCCCAATACTGGAAAGTTCAGCATTGGGATTTTTAGCATATTAAAATTAATTTCTAACCAAACAATATCAATAATAACAAAGGAAATATAACTCCAGCAACTGCCAATTTCCAGCCTCGGTTTCTCCAACTGAATTTACCCGCTTTGATCATTATGGTTCCTGTCAAAGCAATTGTAATTAAACTCAGGGCGAAAATATCAGAATAATAGATCCAGAAATTGGAAGTATTTTTATGTAATTTCATCGTTTGGGAGATGATCGGTGTTTTGATGAAAGTGACAATTTCTCCTTTTCCAGTTTTCATATCAATTTCGACATCGTGATTTTCAAAAGACATTTTAAATTCATCTTTTTTAACATTATGACGTCTGAATTTATCATCAATACCTAATTTATCGCCAAGTTCTTTGGCGAAATCCTCTGTAATTTTGCTTTCTTCGGGAAGTTGTACTTGGATTGCTTTGATTTCGGTGGTGTATTTTTCTGCGTGCCACATATCTCTGTGGTTCATTAATAATCCTGAAAACGCGAATGAAATAATTAAGCCGATATAAAAATAGCCTAAATCTCGGTGTAAGTTTCTAAAATTAATTTTGTTCATAGTTGCGTAAAGTTGATTTAAAAATGTTTAACGGTTTTTTTAAATAAAGGTTTAATTTTTTTATAATTTGTATTTCAAGTTAACCATTACTTGTCTTGGATTAATTGGGTTTACACTATAGTTTTCGTGTACGGTATAATTCAATTCATTTGCTACATTAGATAATCTGCACAAGATAGCAACTTTTTTCCATTCGTATCCCACAGAAGCATCAACGGTCGCATATCCTTCTAATGGAATTTCGCGGTCTTCGATAGTTACAATATAGGTCTTTGGTGTGGTTGTCGGTTTGTTTTCAGTCCAAACATAACGATCATTCCAACCTCCAGTACGTTCGCCAATATAATTACTAACAGCTCCAAAAGATACTCCTTTGAACACGCCGGTAGGCAATTTGTAGAAAAAACTTAAATTGGCGGTATGTTTTGGCGTTCGTGCTAAAATATCTCCTACCACTAAACTTCCGCTAGATCCTGATGATTTTGAGATTTTTGTTTCATT
>JAYVIK010000315.1:0-2537 GCA_043770265.1 Flavobacterium sp.
TGCGCAAGAAACTATCAACAGAGATCCTAGATTGAGTCAAAGTATTAGAACGCCAGGCTATATTAGAATTGGTGCTACTACTGCAATATTACCCGATTTTGCTTCAGCAATGAGTGGTTATCAAATTTCAAAGTATGTAACATCCTCATTACAAGATGGTAATGCCGCTGGTTTTCAAGATTTACCAATCATTAGATATGCCGAGGTTTTATTGAATTTTGCCGAAGCAAAAGCAGAATTAGGACTATTATCTCAAGCAGATTTAGACAGATCTATAAAACTTTTGAGAGATAGAGTGGGAATGCCAGCACTAAATTTGGCAGCAGCCAATGCAAGTCCAGATGCAGTTTTATCCACAACTCATTCAAATGTAACGAGTTCTAATAGGGGCGTTATTCTTGAAATTAGAAGAGAGCGTCGAGTAGAATTGGTTATGGAAGGATTTAGATACGACGATTTGATGCGTTGGAAAAACGGAAAACTTCTAGAAGATAAATTTAAAGGAATGTACTTCAATGGATTGGGTTCTTTTGACCTTGACGGAAATGCTACACTCGATATTGAACTATACTCAGGTACTCGTCCTTCTGGTGGACCTTCACAAAAAATTGAAATTGGTGGAGGAAGTGTCTTTTCTCTATCCAATGGCGCAAGCGGGAATTTAATGCCATTCGCAACGAGAGTTAAAAGTTTCGACGAAAGTAGGGATTATTTATATCCTATACCTACGGGAGACATTCTGCTAAATCCAAATCTAGTTCAAAACCCCAATTGGTAAACTTGAAAATATAAATTATTATGAAACAATTTATTTATACATCCCTATTCAAGCGAAACTTTGGTTTTTTGACTTTGTTTGTTTTGTTTGCTTGTTCAGGAGGTGACGATTCTGCACAAACCATCAAAGCCTTGTTTTCCGCAGAAACTACTGAAACTTTTGTAAACGAGCCTTTAACGTTTAAAAATGAATCAACCGGAGATTTTAATGCTGTATTTTGGGATTTTGGGGATGGAGCAACTTCCTCTGAATCAAATCCGAAACATACGTACTT
This sequence comes from Flavobacterium sp., assembly GCA_043770265.1. GTDB lineage: Bacteria > Bacteroidota > Bacteroidia > Flavobacteriales > Flavobacteriaceae > Flavobacterium. The sequence goes on from JAYVIK010000315.1 coordinate 1,053, forward strand.
AAACGCTGGAAATTATAATGCCACCTTAAAAGTAAAAAACACTAGCACGATTACCGAGAGTGTCTTTAGCAAAACTATTGTGGTTGCAATGAGTAACGACGTTAGTGGCAGGATTTCGCTAAAAGAGAAATTAAGTACCCTAAATGGTAAGATTATGGTTTGTGCTCATAGAGCAATCGAGGCAGGTTATCCAGAAAATGCATTATCAGCCATTCAGAATGCAATCAATTTAGGTATAGAGATGGTAGAACTTGATATTCGTGAAACTAAAGACGGCGAGTTGGTTTTGATGCACGATGCCACAATCACAAGAACTACATCGGGTACTGGAAATGTAAGTAGCTATACTTTGCAAGAAATTAAGCAATTCAATTTAAAAAAAGCAGACGGCTCACTTACCACCGAGAAAATTCCAACTTTGAAAGAGGTATTTGATTTAGCAAGGGGCAAAATTTACATCAATCTCGACATAGATGAAAAGGCGTCCTTTAGCAAAGTATATCCTTTAGCAAAACAGTATGGTATGTTGAAACAAGTGATGTTTTATACTAAAAACAACACTACAATTCGTTCGATGCTAACTACAAATGCTAATTTACTTGTTCTCCCGTATATTGATGACGAAACTGAATTTAACTCTTTCAGTAATGTAACTTTAGGTATTGTGCATTATTCAGACACCTCATTCAACCCCACTTTGGTAAAGAAAGCAAGTGATAAAAGTATTAGTGTTTATGCCAATGTGTATGTCAACACGAGTACAACTCCTCAATCTGATGGCAATTTCTTGATAGATAAGTTCATCACTCTTAAAGGAAGCGTAGTTCAAACAGATCATCCAGAATATATCAAAGCCTATCTAAAAGGTAAAAATTTAAACTAATAGTAAGATGAAGAAAAATATAAAATTATTTAGCGTAATGATGTTCCTATTTATTGTAGGATTAGTTTCTTGTAACGACGATGAAAGCGTTACCGACACAAAGCCAGTGGGTGCTTTTTCACATTCCATAAAAGTTGTAAATAACAACACCGCTGTTTCAGCTACTTTCACTGATTATTCCTTTGATCAAAACGGAACAATAGTATCTTGGCTTTGGGATTTTGGCGACGGGACAATCTCGACAGAAAAATCTCCTACCCATATTTATGCCCTTGGAAAATTTACAGTAAAACTGAAGGTTACAGATAATACTGGCAATATAAATGTAAACGAATTTTCTAAGGTGCTAGATTTAACCGTAGTAGTAGAGCCTACTAGATTGTGGACTTTTGATTTGCCCGGAGTAATCGATTATTGTTCCCCGGCCGTAACAGATGATGGGACGGTCTATATCGGAATAACCGAAGCAGTTCGAACTGCAGGAAATCCAAATTTCTTTGCTATAAAAAATGCAGCAAAAGTGTGGGATCGACTACTGCCAAATGGTACTAGTTCTGATCAAATACAATCTTCACCTTCTATTGCATCTGATGGTTCAATAT
>JAYVIK010000316.1:0-6723 GCA_043770265.1 Flavobacterium sp.
TGACTTCTTCAATAAAAACAAAGACTAAACAGCATTTCTAATGGTTTTTTTTAACTGAATTTAACAGTATTTTAACTTATGACCTGCAACTTGGGTTAACTACTGATAGATTGTTTTGTTCTATAAAACGTTCCATTGTTTGACGTGTTCCAGACCCTTTTTCTCTGAAAATCAAAGGCAATTCTTCTAAAATTTGTTTTCCTTTTGCTTCTGTTGTGTCTAAAGCTTTTGAATTTCCGACTAAAATAGTTTGTTTTGAAGTAAATCAATTTTTTCAAATTGCAAATGGGTGGGCAAAATGGAAACTAAAGCAAAATCAACTTCGTTTTCTTCTAAACTTTCAATTACTTTTGATTTGTTAGTCACATCCAAAAGCAATTCAACGGCTTTGTGTTCTTGAATAAAATCAGACAGAAAAAACGGCATAACATATTTTCCAGTAGAAACAATTGCAATTTTTAGTCGGCCTGTGAGTTGCCAGCTCTCCGAAGTGTTCTATGAAAAACAAACGTTCTTAAAAGTCGGATTTTGCTGCGCGAATGTCTTTTTTATGCTTTACCCTACAGCCAATACGCGTCTGGGTCTTGATAAGTAGAAATAACAGCGTTTATTAGTACAATGTTATTTACCTCGTCCACGCTAAAATGAATCATATATTTGAAAATTTCGAGAGGTAAACAGCGAATGTCATCATATCGAACCTCGAAGAAAGGATTTGTTTTTAAGGTTTTCAAACGACTTTTATAATCAGCAAGAAATTTGGTGTCTAAACCGTTTCTACGAGATTTTAAAAAATCCATTGCTTCTTGCAAATCCAGTTTAACTCTTGGGTCAGCTTCTATTTTATAGATTTTCAAGGTTTTCTTTTTCGAGTTGGGCAATCATTTCAAAGGCATCTACAGGCATTTGAGGGTTTTTAATTCGCTCTAAAACTATTTCTTTATGCCATTCTGGAATACTGTAATTCTCAACTGTTGGCATAATAATTACTTCCACAATTTTGCCGGAAAAACCTTCTGGAAGTACTACATTAAAGGAGTTGTTTTTCACTTCAATAAATTGTCGGATAGCGTTCATAATTAAAAGTTTTTGTGTATTCCGTTCAAATTTACAAAAAATTAGCCATAATCAACAACACTTTTAAATTGCCCTTAAAAATTAGTGATGAGGGTTCAATTCTATAATTGTTCTTAAAACTCAACGTTTATAAAATTAGAGTTTTGTTAGGAATTTCGCTTTTCAATTTGAATACTGAACAATAAAAAGCAGTTGTGGTACAATTACAATTTGCTTTTTAACAAAAAAACCACGCCCGAAAGCGTGGTTCTTGATCTTGAAAAAATATTTTTTATTTTCGATTGAGTTTCGAAAGCAATCTTAAAAACTCGATGTACAACCAAACCAAAGTGATTATTAATCCCATAGCGGCGAACCATTCCATAAATTTTGGCATTTTTTGTTCCACTCCTTTTTCCATTCGGTCAAAGTCTAAGAACAAGTTTAGTGCAGCAACTACAATTACGAAAACACTAATACCGATACTCATCATCGAATTGCCTTGATGAACGGGAACAAAGCTGGTAAACATAGAAAACAACCAAGAAATTAAATAATAGGTCGCAATAGCAAGTGTTGCTGCCACTACAACCGATTTGAATTGCTCGGTTACTTTTACAATTTTGAATTTATACAATCCCAAACAAACGGCAAAGGTTACAAAAGTGGCTCCAACGGCTTGCATCACAATTCCAGGATATTTGCCTTCAAAAATAGCCGAAACACCACCAATAAACAATCCTTCGAATAAGGCGTAACCAGGAGCTAAAACTGGCGAGTATTGCGGTTTAAATGCCGCAATCAAAACTAAAATTAATCCAACGATTGCTCCACCAATTGTGGGTAACATTGGGTTCATTCCGTTAAAAGCCATCCACCAAACAACAATTGCTGATGCGGTTAGCATTAAAAACAAGATTAATGTTTTGTTGATTGTTCCCGCCAAAGTCATGTCTTGATTGTAATCAATACGTGTAGCGTTATGCACTTTGCTATCAGTTGATGCTGATGTCGCTGAAAATGATTTATTATTTAAAAACGGATTTTTCGATTCGAATGCCATACTATTTTAGTTTAATTTTTATCAAAGGTAACTTAAAAAATAAATTCAATCAAAAAATAATCCGCCTTCTTTATTGCTAAAAAAGGCGGATTTGTTTGGTTGTGAACTTTTGGAACTATAAAATTTCAGAAACTCTTAATGTATTTACCATTCCTTTATCTTTTAAAGGCATTGCGGCCAAATTGATAAGATATTCGCCTTTGTTTACATATCCTTTTTCTCTTGCTATTTCGTTTACATCAGCAATAGTATCGTCTGTACTTTTCATTTTGTCATAAAAGAAAGATTTTACTCCCCACAATAAGTTGAGTTGGGTAAGGATTCTTTTATTTGACGTAAAAACCAGAATATGAGCTGATGGTCTCCAAGCCGAAATTTGGAAAGCAGTATAACCACTATTGGTCAAAGTACAAATGGCTTTTGCTTCGATAATATTAGCGGTAAGCGCGGCGTGATGACAGATTGTTTTGGTAATAAAACGGTTGGTTCTTACTTGTGGTGTGTTTTGTGGCACTTTGATCAATGGAGAATCTTCAACAGCTTCAATAATTTGAGTCATTTTTTCGATAACCTGTACTGGGTACATACCTGTGGCAGTTTCACCAGAAAGCATCACAGCATCAGCACCATCCATAACAGAGTTGGCAACATCATTTACTTCGGCACGTGTTGGAGTCAAGCTTGTAATCATGGTTTCCATCATTTGTGTGGCCACAATTACTGGAATTCTAGCTGTTTTGGCTCTAAGAATCAATTCTTTTTGTACCAATGGCACTTCTTGTGCCGGAAGTTCAACACCCAAATCTCCTCGAGCAACCATCAAAGCATCGCAATAAGCAACAATTTTATCGATGTTTACCAAAGCTTCTGGCATTTCTATTTTAGCAATAATAGGAATTTTATGTTCAGAATGTTTTGCAATTAATTCCTGTAAGTCTTGAAGATCTCGAGGTGTTTTTACAAACGAAAGTGCAATCCAATCTACTTTTTGTTGAATAGCAAAAATAGCATCTGCAATATCTTTTTCAGTTAGAGCAGGAAGAGATATTTTTGTATTAGGAAGGTTTACTCCTTTTTTAGACTTCAACTCACCACCTTGAATTACTTTGGCAATTACTTCAGTATTTTTGTCGGTTTCAATAATTTCAAAAATAAGTTTACCATCATCAAGTAAAATACGTTCTCCTGGATTTACATCATTAGGAAAATTTTTATACTTCATAAAAACTTTTTGGGCAGTTCCGATAACTTCTTCAGCGGTTGTAAAAGTAATTAAATCACCATCATTTACAACTACGCCTTCTTCCATAACGCCTACACGAAGTTTAGGCCCTTGTAAATCTCCCAAAATTGCTGTGGTGTAACCAAACTCTTCGTTTAGTTCTCTAACAATTGCAATTCTTTCCTTTACATCATTGTAATCAGCGTGCGAAAAATTGATTCTAAACACGTTTACACCTGCGTCAATCATATCCTTTATGATTTCTCTTGAACTACATGCAGGGCCAAGGGTGGCTACAATTTTTGTTTTTTTGTTTGTTGACATTGATATTAAAAAATTAAATTATTTTTCGATTTTATTTTATGAGTATCGACCGAATAAGCTGTCGATATGTTTTTTATTGTATTTAAAAGAAGCTGAATTGCTGCAATATCCATCACTTCTTCTGTGTTTTCTATTTTTAGAAAATAATCTACTTTTTTAAATTCAGGAAGTAAAAACACCTTTGTTGAAACTTCCATATTTAAATTTGAAAACAGATTTTGATTGTTATCTTTTTTCTGTTGAATTACTTCATTTTTGTTTTGAATCAAATTCCAAGAAATTTCATTTTCTTTGTCATAATAATAAAATCTCGAGAATTTTGTCTCTCCTTCTTTTATATTAATGTGAATTTCATCCTTATTTCTACTCAAATTTACAGGCAATTTTTGATTGATAAAATAAGCTAGTCTATAATCTTCTAATGCAGTATGAATAGCAATTAGTTGATAATCAATTTCATTAAAATCGTTGAAATCCAATTTATGAACAGCCATTTTAAAAAAAAATTTGGTGTAAATATAGTATTTCTATCGTTGCATGGGCTTCAAAAAAACCATGTTTTTTACATTCCTAAAACGAAAACGTTGTAGATTAGAGTGGATTCCTCTATTTTGCATCAATTTTTTTTTGAAATGCAAAGTAGGCTCGTTGAGATGCTTTTTCTTCTGCTTTCTTTTTGGAAGTGGCTCGAGCTTTAGCTATAACTTTATCATCGATGCTCAGTCTTACACCAAAAAAACGCTGTCCATCGATTCCGTTATCGTCAAAAATGTCGTAGTGAAATTGTTTTTTTTCTTTTTGACACCATTCAATCAATAGACTTTTGTAACTAATTACTTTTCCTTCTAGTCTGGCGATATCTACATAAGGAAGAACGACTGTTTTTTGAATAAATTTTTCGCAATAGTCATAACCTCGATCTAGATAAATAGCTCCAACCAATGATTCAAAAATATTGCCATGAATATTTTCGCCAAAGTTTTGCACGGGAACTTTGCTTTCTATAAATCGGACAAGATTTAGGTCTTTCCCCAATTCGTTGAGATGTTCTCTACTCACAATTTTGGAACGCATTTTTGTTAAATACCCTTCGTCACCAGCGGGAACTTTATTGAATAGATGGGCAGCAATTACAGAACTTAACATCGCATCACCAAGGAATTCTAATCGTTCATAACTAATTGCATTTCCGTTTTGGTCTTGTCTATTAGTAGATCGATGTGTGAATGCTTTTTTAAAATGATCAAGATTTATGGGTACAAAACCTAGTATTTCACTAATAGAATCAAAAAAAATCCCGTCTTCAAGAGAACGGGATTTTGAAAATATTTTTCTAATTAGTCTCATGCTACTAGTTAGATATCTAATTTTTTAACCAATACACAGGCATTGTGTCCGCCAAAACCAAAAGTATTACTCATCAAAACTTTCACATCTCTTTTTTGGGCTACATTAAAAGTGAAGTTCAGTTTAGAATCAATGTTTTCATCATCAGTAAAATGATTTATGGTTGGAGGTACAATTCCATGTTGTATCGAAAGGATAGACGAAATGGTTTCTATTGCACCAGCGGCTCCAAGCAAATGACCTGTCATCGATTTGGTAGAATTCAAATTCATGGTATAAGCGTGTTCTCCAAAAACATGTAGAATGGCTTTCGATTCTGCCAAATCTCCAAGTGGAGTAGAAGTTCCGTGCATATTTACGCCATCGACATCTGTAGGTTGCAATCCTGCGTCTCTCAAACAGTTTAGCATTACATTTTTTGCGCCTAACCCTTCTGGATGGGGTGCTGTAATGTGATGTGCATCTGCCGACATTCCGCCACCGCCAATTTCACAATATATTTTTGCGCCACGCGCCACCGCATGTTCGTATTCTTCAAGAATTAAAGCTCCTGCACCTTCACCCAAAACAAAACCATCACGGTCTTTGTCCATTGGTCTTGAAGCTGTTTTTGGATCATCATTTCTAGTCGAAAGAGCGTGCATGGCATTAAACCCACCCATTCCGGCAATGGTTACTGCAGCTTCCGAACCACCAGTTACCATGGCATCTGCGTGACCCAATCGAATGTAATTGAAAGCGTCAATAATAGCATTTGTAGAAGAAGCACAAGCCGAAACGGTAGTAAAATTTGGCCCTCTGAATCCGTATTTTATAGAAATATGACCACCAGCAATATCGGCAATCATTTTTGGTATAAAAAAAGGATTGAATTTTGGAGTTCCATCACCAGCAGCATAGTTTAGCACTTCATTTTGGAAAGTTTCTAACCCTCCAATTCCTGAGCCCCAAATAACACCTATTCTGTCTTTGTCTAATTTCTCAAGATCGAAACCGGCATCACTTACTGCTTCTTCAGCTGTAACGATAGCATATTGTGCATATCGATCCATTTTTCGAGCTTCTTTTCTGTCAATGAAGTCTTCAACATTGAAGTTTTTTACTTCGCAAGCAAATTGCGTTTTGTGTTTTGAAGCATCATAATGAGTTATTATTGCTGCTCCACTAACGCCATTTACAAGGCTATTCCAGTATTCTTGAATAGTATTACCTATAGGAGTTAATGCTCCTAAGCCTGTTACTACAACTCTTTTTAATACCATAACATACGTTTTTTATCTATTTTCAACAAATAAAACCCACGCTTTCTTCCCTGTATAAGTACTACAAAAGAGACATGGGTAATTATAAATTAAGTATTGTTTTTGATTGAAATTCAATCGAAATTTAGTTTTAAAATAATAAAACCCAATTTTAAAAAATTCCAAATTTCAAAAAACAAATTCCAAAAATTGGAGTTTGGGTTTAAAGAATTGGAATTTAAAAATCGGGTTTTTTTATTATTTCTTAGCTTCTTCGATGTAAGAAATCGCTTGACCTACAGTGGCAATGTTTTCAGCTTGATCGTCTGGAATTTGAATATCAAATTCTTTTTCGAATTCCATGATAAGTTCTACTGTGTCTAATGAATCAGCTCCTAAATCATTAGTGAAGCTAGCTTCTGTTACCACTTCGTTTTCGTCAACGCCTAATTTGTCTACGATAATCGCTT
>JAYVIK010000317.1:0-20141 GCA_043770265.1 Flavobacterium sp.
TGTAGTTTTCAACGGAAAAGATGTTGAACTTCCAAAAATTTATGATTCATTAGAAATCACAAAAAAAGACGGAACTTTATTAGTTCTTGAAGTACAATCTCACATTGGAGAAAACACCGTTCGAACCATATCAATGGATTCAACTGACGGTTTGAGCAGAGGTTATGAAGTGGTTGGAACAGGAAACCCAATAAAAATGCCAATTGGTGCAGATGTTTACGGACGTTTGTTCAACGTAATTGGTGATGCTATTGATGGTTTGCCAGAGTTGCCTAAAACAGGTGAAAATGGAACTCCTATACACAGACAGGCGCCAAGATTCGAAGATTTATCAACATCTTCTGAGGTTTTATTTACAGGTATTAAAGTAATCGATTTAATTGAGCCTTACTCAAAAGGAGGTAAAATTGGATTGTTTGGTGGTGCTGGTGTTGGTAAAACTGTATTGATTCAAGAGTTGATCAACAATATTGCAAAAGGTCACGGTGGACTTTCAGTATTCGCAGGAGTAGGAGAAAGAACGCGTGAAGGAAATGACTTGCTTCGTGAGATGTTAGAGTCAGGAATTATAAAATACGGAGATGCTTTTATGCACTCTATGGAAGAAGGTGGATGGGATTTATCTAAAGTTGATATGATGGGAATGAGAGAGTCAAAAGCTACTTTCGTTTTCGGTCAAATGAACGAACCTCCTGGAGCTCGTGCTCGTGTGGCCCTTTCAGGACTATCTATCGCTGAATATTTCCGTGATGGAGCAGGAACTGATCAAGGAAAAGACGTATTGTTCTTCGTGGATAATATCTTCCGTTTTACACAAGCAGGTTCTGAGGTATCGGCACTTTTGGGTCGTATGCCATCTGCGGTAGGATACCAACCAACATTAGCAACCGAAATGGGAGCGATGCAAGAAAGAATTACCTCTACAAACAAAGGTTCTATCACATCTGTACAAGCGGTTTACGTTCCTGCGGATGATTTAACCGATCCAGCTCCAGCAACAACATTTGCTCACCTTGATGCAACAACTGTATTGTCTCGTAAAATTGCTGAGTTAGGTATTTATCCTGCGGTGGATCCATTAGATTCAACTTCTAGAATTTTGACTCCACAAATTATTGGTGAAGAGCATTATAACTGCGCACAAAGAGTGAAAGAAATTCTTCAAAAATACAAACAATTGCAAGATATTATTGCGATTCTAGGTATGGAAGAATTGTCTGAAGAAGATAAATTATCAGTTTCTCGTGCAAGACGTGTACAACGTTTCTTGTCACAACCGTTCCACGTTGCAGAACAATTTACGGGATTAAAAGGAGTTTTGGTTGACATTAAAGATACTATCAAAGGATTTAATATGATCATTGATGGAGAATTAGATCACTTGCCAGAAGCCGCTTTCAACCTTAAAGGAACTATTGAAGACGCTATCGAAGCAGGAGAAAAAATGTTGGCAGAAGCATAATTAAGTTGGAAGTTAGAAGTTAGAAGTTAGAAGTAAAATACTTCTCTTCCATCTTCCATCTCCCATCTTCTAACAAAAAAAAGATGATTTTAGAAATAGTATCACCAGAAGCAAAATTATTTTCAGGCGAAATAACTTCCATTTCACTTCCAGGAGTGGATGGACATTTTCAAATGTTGAATAATCACGCGCCAATAGTTTCATTACTTCAAAAAGGACTTGTAAAAATTACAGCTCCTAGTTTTAAGTTCAGCAGTGAGTCCGAAGGTTTGTTTTCAAAAGTAAACGATCAAAACTACACTTTAGCTATCAATTCAGGAACGATTGAAATGAAAGACAATAAAGTAATTGTTTTAGCCGACTAAGACAATTTCACTATAATAACTTAAGCCAAACAGAAATGTTTGGCTTTTTTTATTGAGCTAATCCAGCTCAGCTGTCCATATATCTCTTGTGGTGAACGCCGCCACAAGAGGATGTTGTTTCCATTAGGGCAAAAAATCTGTGAAATAGAAAAATTATTCCTCTTTTACAAACTCCATAATATCTCCGGGTTGACATTCCAGAATTTCACAAATCAGTTCTAAAGTCGAAAACCGAATCGCTTTTGCTTTTCTGGTTTTCAAAATAGAAAGGTTGGCTGTCGTAATGCCAATTCGTTCCGCAAGTTCATTAGAGCGCATCTTGCGTTTGGCAAGCATTACGTCAAGGTTTACAATGATTGGCATAATTATATTGTAAGGTCGTTTTCGTCTTTCAATTGTTTTCCGATTTTAAATACCTCTGCTAAAACTAAAAAAAACAAGCCTATAGAAATTCCGTATAGAAATGAGCCAAAACTAAAACCAATTTCACTCTTCGATAATTTTAAAATGAATTCAGAAAGAATGCCGATAAAAGTAGAATAAATTATTAGTTTTCCCAGTTTATTTAATAGAAGACAAGTTTCAATTTCAAATATTAATTTTTCGATAAAACGCTCTAATAGTATTTTAAAATTAAAACCGATAAAAAGTAGTAAAGCCAGATTGGCAATACTAATTAAAAGCGATATTTTTCCCCAAGTTCCACTTATTCTAAATCCAGAAAAAAGAAGTTTTCCAGGATTTTTGAGTATTTCAGAATCAAATATATATAGTAGGGAGCAAATAATCACAAAAGCATAAATGATCGATGACAGAATTAAAACACAATCTACAATGTTTTTTAAAATGTTTAATTTTCTCATAACTATAGTTTAAAGTTCGGTACAAATATATAAAAATTATTGATAAACAATAATAAAGTATGTAAAAACAATAATTTTTTCAAAAAATATGTTTTCAATCCGTGTAATCCGTGTTTTTGCTTTAGCAAATCCTTTTCATCTGTGTCCCATTTTTAACCCATTTATTTCCTAACTTTGTCCTTATGAAGTTACCCTTAAACCTAACTGCAAAACTCGAATTCCGAAAGCAAAACAACGCCTTACGGAAATTGCCGGCATCCAATAATTTAATCGATTTTGCCTCGAACGATTACATAGGTTTTTCTAAAAACAAAGTCATATTCGAGGAAACGCATCAGTATTTAATGGATAAGGATTGCATCCAAAACGGCGCAACAGGTTCCCGATTGATCTCAGGAAACCATAAAGTCTATCAAGAAGCGGAAGATTATATTGCAAAATTTCATCAAACGGAAACAGCCTTGATTTTTAATTCGGGTTACGATGCTAACGTGGGGTTTTTCAGCTCCGTTCTACAAAAAGGCGATTTGATTTTGTATGACGAATTGTGTCACGCCTCCATTCGAGACGGAATTCAGCTTTCGAATGCGAAATCCTATAAATTCAAACACAACGATTTTGAGGATTTGGAAAGTAAAATTTTAAATTTCAATTTCAATGGCAATAACAATTTCAATGAGAAAAACAGTGGCAATGTGGTAAACACTTCCAACTTCCAACCTCCAGTTTCCATCTTTATCGTTACCGAAACTGTTTTTTCTATGGATGGCGATTGTCCTAATATGGAAGAATTGGTTTCCGTTTCTAATAAGTACGGCTGTTATTTAGTGGTTGACGAAGCACATTCATTGGGGGTTATTGGAGAAATCGGAGAAGGATTAGTTCAAATGTTGGGTTTACAAAATCAGATTTTTGCTAGAATAATGACTTTCGGAAAAGGATTAGGTTGTCACGGTGCAGCGATTTTAGGTTCTACAGAATTAAAGGAATATCTCGTGAATTTCACCCGAAGTTTTATTTATACCACCGGACTTTCTCCACATTCGGTTGCTACTATTTTAGTGTCGTACCAACATTTAAAAACAGAAAAAATAGCCATCCAAAAACTTCGGGAAAACATTATTCATTTCAATCAGGAAAAAAATCTGTTGGGTTTAAAGCCTATGTTTGTCAGGAGTAAATCGGCCATTCAATCGGCGATTATTCCTGGAAACCAAAACGTGAAATCCATAGCTAATCAACTTCAGGAAAAAGGTTTTGATGTTAAAGCGATTTTGTCTCCAACCGTTCCTGAAGGTCAAGAGCGGTTACGTTTTTGTTTGCATAGTTTCAATTCCAAAGAAGAAATATCCGAAGTGTTGGCTTTGTTGAGTACCTTTGTTTTTATGGTTCGCTAATCCTATATTCTGAATAGAGGATTTTGATGTTTCAACATTGGTGATGAACATCGGTTGAGTTAATAGAACACTGATGACACAGATTAAACCGATATGCACAGATTTTTAACGCAAATAAACACAAATTAATTATGGCTGAATTTTTACACAAAATGTTAAGTGACACTATTTTGAAAGCTTATTATGATGTATATAATCAGTTAGGATATGGTTTTTTGGAGAAAGTTTACCAAAATGCAATGTATTGAGTTAAAATCTCAAGGCCTTAAATTGGAAGCTCAGAAACTTATAAAAGTGTACTATAAAAGTCAATTAGTTGGGGACTATTTTGCCGATTTATTAATTGAGGATTCTATTATTCTTGAGCTTAAAGCTTGTGAATGTCTAATGGATGAGCATCAAGCACAACTTTTGAATAATTTAAAAGCGACTGAAGTAGAAATTGGATTGTTGTTAAATTTCGGGTCATCACCTGAGTTCAAAAGATTCATTTATACCAACGACAGAAAGAAACTAAAATAAATTTTAATAATCCGTGACAATCAGTTCAATCTGTGTCATTTGTGTGCCATAATCTATGAAACTATTTATTACAGGAATATCAACTGATGTTGGCAAAACCATTGCCTCAGCTATCATTGTCGAAGCACTTCATGCTGATTATTGGAAACCCATCCAAGCGGGAGATTTGGATAATTCAGACACTCACAAGGTCAAAGAGTTTGTCTCTAACTCTAAATCAAAATTTCATCCAAACAGTTATGCTCTTAACACACCTGCAAGCCCTCATTTTGCAGCAGAGATTGATGGGATTACAATTGATTTGAATAAAATGACCGAACCAAAAACCCAAAACCATCTTGTGGTAGAAGGGGCTGGCGGTATTTTTGTTCCGTTAAACAACAACGACTGCGTCATCGATTTAATCCAAACCGACTACAAAGTAATTGTGGTTTCTAGACATTATTTAGGTAGCATCAATCATACTTTGCTAACAATTGAAGCCTTGAAAAACAGAAAATTAAACATAGCTGGAATCATTTTCAGTGGCGATGAAAACAAGGCTACAGAATCCATTATTTTAAGTAAAACAGGAGTAAAAAGTATTGGCAGAATTGAACAAGAACCTTACTTTGACCATAATGTAATCAAAGAATACGCCGATTTGTTTCGGAACAACCTATTAGCTTTAGAAGAATCTAAAATCTAAAATCAGCAATCTAAAATTTTAATTCAAATGAACTTTTCCGAAAGAGACCAAAAATACCTTTGGCATCCTTATACTCAACACAAAACGGCAGCGCTTCCCATTGCTATAAAAAGAGGCGAAGGGGCTTTGCTTTGGGACGAAAACAACAAAGAATATATCGATGCGATTGCTTCTTGGTGGGTGAATCCTTATGGACATTCCAATAAATGTATTGCCGATGCGATTTACAAACAATTGACCACTTTAGAACACGTTCTTTTTGGAGGATTTACACACGAACCAGCGATTGTTTTAGCCGAAAAGTTGATGGAGATTTTACCCAATAACCAACAAAAAATATTTTTTTCCGATAATGGTTCTACCGCTGTTGAAGTAGCAATTAAAGTGGCTATGCAATATTTTTTCAATAAAGGAGAAAAGAAAACCACGATAATAGCTTTTGAAAATGCCTTTCACGGAGATACTTTTGCCGCAATGGCTGCTAGCGGAATTTCCTTTTACACCCAAGCTTTTCATGGAATGTTTATCGATGTAGTTCGGATTCCCGTTCCAATAAAATGCCAAGAACAAGAAAGTTTCGATGCGTTGAAAAAGGTTATTCAAGACTATAATTGTGCTGGATTTATCTTCGAACCCTTAGTTCAAGGAGCTGCTGGAATGGTCATGTACGAACCAGAATCATTAGATAAATTAATCCAAATTTGCCAAGAAAACAAAGTCCTCACCATTGCCGATGAAGTGATGACGGGTTTTGGAAAGACTGGAAAAACTTTTGCCTGCGATTATTTAAATGAAAAGCCTGATATGATGTGCTTGTCCAAAGCTTTGACTGGCGGGACAATTCCGATGGCAATTACGACTTTTACTCAGGATATTTTCGAGGCTTTTTATGATGATGACATCAATAAAGCATTGTTTCACGGACATACTTTCACGGCAAATCCAACGGGTTGTGCGGCGGCTTTGGCAAGTTTAGAGTTGTTACAAACCAATGAAATGCAAGATAATATTGCACGAGTAAACAAAAGGCATTTGGAGTTTCAAAAACACATTGAATCTCATGCAAAAGTGACTACAACGCGAGTTTTGGGAGTTATTTTTGCTTTGGAAATACAAACCGAAAGTGCGGCCAGTTACTACGGAACCTTACGAAACAAACTCTATGATTTCTTTATCGCAAATGGAGTTGTTATTCGACCAGTTGGGAATATTGTTTATATTTTGCCACCTTATATCATCACTGACGAACAATTGCAAAAAGTCTATGAAGTGGTCGAAAAAGCACTGGAAATAGTTTAGTTTTGGGCCACAGATGCCACAGATCAAACGGATTTCAGCTGATAGTTTTCAACTTTTTTATGGTTTGCTCAAAGGTTTAAATTGACACTCAGTTTGTCACACTGTAAGCGTCACACGCTTTGTGGTTTATTTCCTTAAGCTAATTTGAGATTCCTTCGGAATGACAAACTGAGCGGACAAACTGGGCGGTTTAATTAACCACTGATGAAACCGCTTTTTTTGGATTTCCACGGATTGTAAAAATATTAAAAATCCCTTTTTATCTGTTCAAATCCGTGTCATCTGTTTGTCATTTTTCACGACCTTTGCATAAAAATAAATAATCTTGTCAAAAATTATCTCCATTACCTCTATAGCCTCCATTTCTCCACTGGGTAATGACCCGAAGACGATTTGGGAAAACTATAAAAATAATAATCATTGTTTTACCGAACACTTTTTAGACCATAGAAATACACTTGTTGCTAAATTAGAAAAGAATTCAAAAGAAATAGTTGAGGATTTAAAACAATCCGATAGTAAATACAAGTTCTTGGACAAATCAGTTTTGTATGCGATGGCTGCTTCTCGCAAAGCTATTGAGAATGCGGGTTGGACATCAAACGATGTTTTTGGAATCAATATTGGTTCTTCTCGTGGGGCAACTGATTTATTCGAAAAACATTTTCAGGAATATTTAGAAACAGGAAAGGCTCAAACTTTAGCTTCACCCACGACTACTTTGGGAAATATTTCCTCTTGGGTTGCCCAAGATTTGCAAAGTTCGGGTCCGGAAATTTCGCATTCTATAACGTGTTCTACTGCTTTGCACGCACTTTTGAATGGTGTTGCTTGGCTTCGCTCGGGAATGGCAGATAAATTCTTGGTCGGTGGAAGCGAAGCACCTTTGACGGATTTTACGATTGGACAAATGCGGGCTTTGAAAATTTATTCGAACATAGATGAACGTCAGCCTGAACTTGCCGAATGGCCGAATAGGGCATTAGATTTGGAAAAAAAGCAAAACACAATGATTTTGGGCGAAGGCGCCGCAGTTTGCTGTTTGGAAATAGGTCGAAAGGAAAATGCCTTAGCTTTTGTTGAAGGCATTGGTTACGCCACTGAGATTTTGGAACACAATATCTCCATTTCAGCAGAAGCGACTTGTTTCCAGAAATCGATGAAAATGGCTTTAGAAAATACTGATTTATCCGAAGTGGATGCTATCGTGATGCACGCTCCAGGAACCAAAGCCGGAGATTTAACAGAATATAAAGCCATACAAAAAGTCTTTGGTTCAGCCTTACCAATGCTTACGACCAACAAATGGAAAATTGGGCATACTTTTGGCGCTTCAGGAATGTTGAGTATTGAAATGGCGATTTTGATGCTGCAACATCAGGAATTTATTGGAGTTCCATTTGCGGAAGTTCAAAATGCAAGGAAAGAAATCCGTAAAGTCCTCGTAAATTCCGTTGGTTTTGGAGGAAATGCAGTGAGTGTCCTTTTGAGTGTTTAGTTTCATTTAAAAATTAGCCACAGATTTAAACGGATCTAACTGTTTTGCACTGATTGTTTTTCAACTTTTTTTGCGAATTGTTTTTCCATCCAGTTTGTTACGCTGTAAGCGTCTCACTCATTGTGTTTTATTAACTTTTTGTAATTTGAGATTCCTACGGAATGACAAACGGTGACTGATTACTGTCCACTGCTTTCTAATTCCTTTACTTTATCATAAACTAGATTACTTTCAAAACCTCGCCGAAGCAGATAATCACAGAATTTTTTTCGTTTTTTTAAAGTATTAGTTTCTTTAACGGCGTTCCAATGCCTTTCGGCTAATGTGTGAAATGTCTCTAAGTATTCTTCGGAAGTAATTTCCTTGAGTGCTGAATTGATAAGGGTTTGTGATATATTTCTAAATTTCAATTCGTTCACAATCCTGATTTTTCCCCAATGCTTGATGCGGTGTTTTCCTCTGGCAAAACTACAGGCAAATCGTTCTTCGTTGAGAAAATTGGATGCAATAAGATGCACCATTATTTGATCTATTTCATCTGAATCCATTTTCAGGCTGTACAATTTAGAAACCACCTCATCATGGCAACGTTCTTGATAGGCACAGAAATGTTCTATTTTTTGTAGAGCTTCTTTTAGGGATGAAATGGAATTCATAATAGTTATGTCGATTTTTTTTCAATAGATTGGGTGATGTATCGAGAGTTGCAAAAATAGATTTTTTTGACTAGTTTATAACAGACCTATCAGGGCATTCGCTTTTAAAAAAAGAAAAAAAAGTTAGCCACGAATTACACCAATTATCACTAATTTCTATCAAATTTAAAATTGAATTGCACTAATTTTATTTCTTTCTAAGAATTTGTGTAATTAAAAACATTTCTAATTCGTTTTTATTAGTGTAATTCGTGGCGGAAATTTTTAAAAGCGAATGCCCTGCAGACCTATGACGTTTTTAAAAGTCACTTAGGTCTTAATTCATCTAAATATCTCAAATTAATTTCAACTCTTGATTCGCCTATAGTAGCTTATAAATTAAAATACTACCTTACTTTAAAAAGTTTATATATAAATAACCCATTCGTTCTGCGAATGGGTTATTTATTTGAGAGTTATATGTTCTAGTTTTGTCTTCCAGCTTGGGGATAAGAATTTTACTTCCTTTTAACAGTAACTTCTACATTTCTTTCAATCGTATGTCCAGGACGTGACCATCTTGGTTTTTCTCCAAGGGGAGCAAACTTTGAATCAGCGGCTTCAACGGATTCGCGTTGGTCAACTTTAGCGAAGGGTTGTTGGTTTTTTAATCCCAAAAGTTCAAACATTTTCATATCTTCGTTGAGGTCATTATTTGGAGTAGTAAGTAATTTGTCTCCAGAAAAAATAGAATTAGCCCCAGCAAAAAAGCACATTGCTTGGCCTTCGCGACTCCAATTTATTCTTCCTGCCGAAAGGCGAACCTGAGTTTCTGGAATTACAATTCGAGTTGTGGCCACCATTCGAATCATTTCCCATATTTCAATTAATTTTTCAGATTGCATAGGCGTTCCTTCAACGGGAACGAGTGCATTTATGGGCACTGATTCTGGCTGTGGATCTAAAGTAGAAAGTGCTACCAACATTCCCGCTCGGTCTTCGATACATTCGCCCATTCCTATAATTCCGCCACTGCAAACCGTAACATTTGTTTTGCGAACATTCTCGATAGTTTGTAAACGGTCTTCAAATCCACGAGTTGAAATCACTTCTTTATAATATTCTTCTGAGGTGTCAATATTATGGTTGTAAGCATACAAACCAGCTTCAGCCAATCGTTGTGCTTGATTTTCGGTAATCATTCCAAGCGTACAACATACTTCCATATCCATTTTGTTGATGGTTCGAACCATTTCTAAAACTTCGTCAAATTCTGGACCATCTTTTACATTTCTCCAAGCTGCTCCCATACAAACCCTAGACGAACCGCCTTCTTTTGCTTTCGTAGCTTGGACTTTTACATCGGCAACAGTCATAAAAGCGTTGGTTTCAATATTGGTGTGGTAGCGTTTTGCTTGCGGACAATACCCACAATCTTCTGAGCAACCTCCAGTTTTAAGGGATATTAATGTGGAAATCTGTACCACGTTTGGGTCATGATGCTCGCGGTGAATGGTGGCTGCTTCGTAAAGCAATTCCATTAGTGGTTTATTATAAATAGCTATAATTTCTTCTTTTGTCCAGTCGTGTCTTGTAATGCTCATCGATCTTATTTTTTGATGCATCAAAAGTAGTTAAATTGTTCCAATCAAACAAAGTTGTAGTCTTGAAAAGTGATGGGATAAAAAGTAAGGTTAATTATATTTTCTAGAAGTTTATTTAATAGATAATCGCTGTGAATAGCAACAAAACTCATAAAAAAAATTAATTATTGAAAAGACTCCGTTTATAGATTATCAATATAAGTCAAAGCCGTATTTTTGTCTTTTTCCAATTGCTCTTTTAGCTTGGCAACCGAATCGAATTTTTGTTCCTGACGAAGATATTCGAGAATAGAAACTCTAATTTCTTGGTTGTATAAATCAGCATCAAAATCAAAATAATGTATTTCGACAGATAGTTTTTCTCCTGCAACAGTTGGATTAAATCCAATATTCATTATTCCAAAAATAGTTTTTTGGTTGAGAATACTTTTTACGACATAAACTCCGTTTTGCGGAATAAGTTTATCATTTTCTTCTATTTGAAGGTTTGCTGTTGGAAATCCGATGGTTCTTCCTAATTGTTTTCCTTTGGAAACTATTCCCGTTACAAAGTATTCATAGCCTAAATAGTCATTGGCCAAAGCCATATTTCCTACGGATAAGGCGTTTCTAATTTTGGTCGAACTTATGGAAACTTCTTTTATTTCCTGAACTGAAATTTGCTCTACCTCAAAATCATATTGTTTACCAAAAGAAATAAGGTCATCAATATTTGCCGTTCTATTTCTTCCAAAACGATGATCGTGGCCGATGATTATTTTTTGAATGTGGAATTTTTCTACAAGGACTGTTTTGACAAATTCTTCGGCGGTAAGTTGTGAGAATGTTTCGTCAAAAGGATGAATGACAAGATTTTGAACTCCTAATTTTTCTAATAAATCAATTTTTTCGCCAATCGTGTTGAGTAATTTAACGTCCGATTGCCCTTTTAAAACCATTCGTGGATGCGGAAAAAAAGTAAGTACTAAACTTTCGTATTCCCCATTTCTGGTGTTTTGGGTTAGTTTTTCCAAAATTTTTCGATGGCCAATATGCACACCATCAAAAGTGCCAAGAGTGAGTATGGTTTTTTTAGAACTATTGAAATCGTTTATGGAATGAAAAATCTTCAAAGTAATTATTTTTAGAATGCTGCAAATTTATACTATTAAAACAGATAAAAAAAAGAGGATTGAAATAAATCAACCCTCTTGAAAGCCTTGTGAAATAAAACTATTCTTTGATGAATTGCAGTGTTTTTGATTGATTTTCTTTTGTAACCGTTATAAAATAGACACCTTTACTTAGAGAAGAAGTGTTTATTGATAAATCGGATTCTTTTGAAACATTTTTTCGACTAATGATTTGACCTAAGCTATTATTGATAGTTAGGTTGTTTGGTAAGCCAAAATCAGCAGGAACATTTACATTTATAATTCCTTTTGTAGGATTTGGATAGAGATAAATAGCATTCAAAGCATCGAATGTATCAGTTCCCAATGTGTTGGTAGTAAAAGTTGTCATTTCTCTTGAGGTAAAAGAACCTCCTGATTTAACAATGGTTGCGCCTCCGTTTGTTTTTATGTCATAATATCCATCACCACCATCGCAACAAATACCGTCACCTGCACCATCAGTAATAGTAAAAGTATAACATTGATTATTAGCCAATGTCCAGTTTTGAGTAATTAATGCGGGTAATGTACTCTTGTCATTGTAAGGACCGCCATTATATAGTGTAGTTCCAGATGCATTTTTTAAGGCCCAAGTGGTTTCACTTCCCCACAAGTCTTGTTGTAATCTGAATGTATAAGTGGTGTAAGTGTAATTTAATGCTGAAGCTGGAATTGTATAAGTTCCTGTTGCAGCATTATTTGTTGATCTTTGGTCTGTTACTCCATTAGCGGTTACTACATTCGTATTTATAGTTCCATTTATTGCTGAATTTATTGTAATGTCAAAAGAGGCTTGCTCGTTTGTTGCTAAATTTCCAGTCCAATTATAAGTAGAATTGCTACCGTTGTTTATTTTATAATTTAGCGATGCAGCTGTAAGATTAGCTGTTCCTCTATTTATAATAGTAATTGTTTGTTTGGTTTGGTTTGCCACTGAACCACAAAATACTTTTGGAACACTAGCTTCAAGTTTAATTTCCGCATCAATAGCAAATAAAGGGATTGCCACGTTTTTGGTCGAAGTTATTAGCGATTTTCTTCTCGCAGCATTGTTGATAATTGTTGTTATTCTGTCTTTTTGATTTTGGGTAAATATATTCATGCACGCATCATCGGTATAATCCATATAATTCTCCACCATTTCATTTCCGTTTGCATCACAGTTTATCACTGTAGGGCATCCATAGTTCGCATCATTGTGAACTGGTGTATCTCCACAATAATCATTGCCACAAGTGGTATCACCCCAAATGTGGATTAAACCCAACCAATGTCCTACCTCGTGAGACATGGTTCTTCCTTTATTGTATGTTCCATCCAACAAAAAAGTTCCATCATTGTATGCAATACTGCCAAATACGTTATAGTTTGAAACTACACCATCCGTGTTTACAGACCCACCTGAGGTATCAAGGCCTGATAATCCTGACGCATTAGGAAATTGTGCATAGCCTAAGAGGGTTTTATCGGTAAAAGCTATGCTCCACATATTCATATATAATGAAGGATTCCATATAGTTGAGGGCTTTACAGTTGCCTCAATATCAGTGTTGGCCCAAGAGGGTTCGCCCAAATTAACTCGATTTATTCCGTTTGTTGGGTTTCCATTTGGATCTTGTTTAGCTAATTCAAATTGGATTTCAACATCTGCACCTACTGGATTTGTATTGTATCCTGGCGTACCCAACTTTTTTCTGTAGTCTTCATTCAAAACTTTAATTTGAGATATCACCTGCGCATTAGTAATATTGGGCGCTACACCAATTTGTTCACCGCTATGAATCACGTGAACAACTACTGGTATTGTTATTACTGTTCCAGCTGTTTTAGAATTGGCTCGCATCGCTTTTTGTTTTGCAACAAGTGGGAGTAGCCAGTTTTCAAACTGAGCGTTGCTCATCCTATTTGGATTTTTCTCTTGAAGGAATTGTTCATATTCTACTGTCGCACATCGAACTTTTCCATCTTTTGGGTTTACAGATGGAGCTTTAGCAGTTTTGCCAAAAATAGTTTTGTTTGTTGTTTTTTTGTTTTGGCTATAGCTATTGCCAAAAGAAATCAAGCAAAAAACCGAGAATATTAGCTTGATAGAAAGGACAGTATTTATTTTCATTGAATATTATTTTTGTCAAAGTTACTATTTTTTGACATTGATAATGTAAATAAATTGATAAAAAAGAGTAGTATTAGTGGTGAAAGTTTGATTTTTCAATTAAAATAGCAAACCGATTACTATTTTACTATTTCCCGTTAAAATTTGTCATTGTGTTTTCTAAACCAGCTGTTCCAAAAGATTTAATTATTTCAGAAGCTAATTCTAATCGTTCTGGAAGCGCAATTTTTTCCTTATCGTCCCATTCTCCTAAGACATAATCTACTTGTTTTCCTTTTTTGAATTCATCGCTAATGCCAAAACGGAATCGATTATAATCAGTTGTATTTAGAGTGGCTTGAATGCTTTTGAGTCCGTTATGTCCGCCATCGCTGCCTTTTTTTCTAATTCGGATGGCTCCAAAAGACAAATTCAAATCATCAGTAATTATCAGAATATTTTCTAGAGGAATGTTCTCTTTTTCCATCCAATAATTCACTGCTTTTCCGCTCAAATTCATATACGTATTAGGCTTCAAGAGCAAAAAAGTTCTTCCTTTAAATTTATATTCGGCAAGCGCACCGAGTTTGACGGTTTCGAAGTTAATTCCTTCTTTTCTGGCTAGAAAATCAACTACTTTAAAACCAATATTGTGCCTTGTGTTGACATATTCGGCTCCAATGTTACCTAAGCCGACAATTAAAAATTTATTACTCACTTTATTCGTATTACTTTTTTGATGTTGGAAAACCGCTCGTTCAACCATTTTATCATTTTGTAAAAGTAAAATTAATTTTTGATTATTACCTTTGGTTTCATAATTTCCGTTTTTGTTTTAACTACAAGTGGTTAAAATATTCAGACTGCAACTTACGTTTTTAAAATTTACCCTGCCATTCCAAATAGATTTCTAGACTAGCAGGGCTTTTTTACTACTCCTTAACTAACTTGTGATTAATAGTTTTCCCCTCAGCTGTTTTTCCATTTATGATAAAAAAACCTTTTTCTAAATTAGAGACATCAAAACTAATACTAGGCTTTTGAAACGATTTTACTTTTTTGCCTGTAATGTCAAAAGCTTCTAGGTTGTTTATTTCTTCTGAGAAATCAATTTGAGCTGTGGTGGGGTTTGGCGAAAAAGTGGTTCTGGGTAGTATTTTATTTTCAACTATTGAAAGGGTTGTTTTATCTAATTTATACAAACCATATACATTGTTAATCACACCATAAAAAAATATTGAATCGTTTACACCAAATAAAAGAGAATTTAAAAAAAACGAAATTGGATTTGTAACTTGATTGTTTGTCTCGTTATATCGCAGTAATTCACCAAAACCTCCTAATTCAGTATATTTAAAAAAATATAAATAGTTATTAACAATTATGGCAGAATTTAGTGAGCCATTCGAACTTGTATATATTGTTGATGTGCCACTCAAACTCCCGTTTGATTTTCTAACAGTATAAATATTTGTATTAGTAGTTGTATCCTGTACAACTTTGCAACCAAATACATTATTGTTGTTTTGAATGGTTGGGACGGTGCTACCTCCATAAACTGGCGAATTTATGTCGTATGAAAAACTAGAATTAAAAATGTTTGGAATATCAGAAACTACGGCCTGATTAATGCCATTTGAAATCAACGTTTGGTCAATTGAATTGTTGAAATAGATGTTATTATTGAAAACATAATGGCTATTTTGAATATTTATTGGTTCGTACGTAAATATTGTATTTAATGAATTAGTATCTAAATCATACGATTCTACATAGATGGTAGCGACATCATTTGTAAATTTTCTATATCGATTAATCACTTTGTTATTAAAAACAACTGGTTTGCCATCATCAAAACCTTCATATATACCATTAAAAGAGTTGGTATAAAGTAAAACAATTACGGTTGCATCAAAAATGCGGTAGCTTTTACTTGTATATTGGGGTGTTCCATATACAAAGTTTGTAATTGTTCTTGTACAAAAAATGGAATTATTATAAAATTTGTAACCTTGTAAAGTTGGTAAGATTTCAGTTGGATTCTCTGGATCCATTAAATCTGAAAATGTCCCTGTTGTTAAATGATAAGCTCGATTTCCACCAAAAATTTTATTATTTAAAATTGCATATTCACCACCGATACCATCTATTTTTATATAAGTATTTAGGGTTGGATTAATTCTTAAAACTTGATAACTAGACCCAAGACTACAAAATATTTCGCCATTATACACCTGAAAACTATGTGTGTCTATATTTTCAAACGCAATTGGTATTCCTGTTAATTCCGTAACCACATTTGTTTTTTCGTCGACTTTAAATATTGCTCCAGGAAAACCGCTACTATTACTATACAAATGAGCCTTGCAATAAACAAAACCATCATTTGAAAAAAATGGCATTGCAACATTCGTGACAAATCCATTTGAACCATTAAGACCATAGCCAGTGGGTAATTGTATTTGAGTTTGAGCATTTCCTAAATTTACCAATAGTAAGAAAAGGATAAAATGTATTTTTTGTTTCACAATTTCTAGTTTTTAATCATTTTCTGATTAATAATAATTCCTTCCATTGTTTTCCCCTTTAAAATATAAACCCCTTTCTCTAGTGTAGAAACATCAAAAATGGTACTAGGAATATGGAAAGATTTTACTTTTTTGCCTACAATGTCAAATACTTCTAGGGTCTTGATTTCTTGCGAGAAAGTTATGTGAGATCGAGTGGGGTTTGGATAGAAATGGATTTTGTTTATAGCAAAATCAATGTTAGATAAGGTAGTTTCTACAATTTTAAAATCTTTCCAAACTAGTGCGTTTTTATAAGCAGTTTCAGTTCCTGCTGGAACATTTAAGGTAACATTAGAAAGAGTAAGAACTTCAAAAACATTACGATTAATGGTAAGAGGAGATATCCAATTTACTGTAAACGATGTTAAACCGTCACAAAATCGAAACGCACCCTCACCAATTGAGGTTACCGAATTAGGGATAGTAATCGAAGTTAAACCTCTACAAAAATTAAAGGCATAATTGTCAATGCTGGTTACCGAGTTGGGAATAGAAATCGAAGTTAAACTTGTGCAATTAGCAAACGAAGCATAACCAATGCTAGTCACTGAATTGGGTATTGTTACCGCTTTTAAACCAGAACAACCAGAAAAGGCTGACATATCAATTGTCGTTATTGAGTCGGGAATACTTATTGAAGTTAAACCCGTACAGTCCTGAAATGCTTGATTCATAATGCTCGTTACCGAGTTAGGAATATTAATAGATGTTAAGCCTGTACAGCCTGCAAAGGCAGCAGTTCTAATACTTGTAACAGTGTAGGGGATTGCAACAGATGTTAAACCTGTACAATTGACAAATGCACCGGCATCAATACTGTTTACTGCAAATGAATTTCCACTATTTGAAACTGTAGCTGGTATCGTTGCTGCACCAACAAAGGTTTTATTACTCCCCACTGCAACTTCATAAGGCAATGTTGCTTTTGTAACAATATAATTGATGCCGCTTGTTGTAAAGGTTTGATTTAGTACTGGTGGTACAACTGGTTCTAAAATACTCCCAAAATCTTTCCAAACAAGGGCATTTTTATAAGCTGTTTCTGTTCCTGCCCGAACGTTTAATGTTTTAGTAGAAAGATTTAAACCTTGAAAAACATTAGCATTAATAGGCAAAGGGGTTGTCCAATTTACTGTTATTGAAGTTAAACCTGTGCAGCCAGAAAATGCATAATCAGCAATACTCGTTATAGAGTTGGGGACAGTTAACAACGTTAAACCTTTGCAACCTGAAAATGCATAAATTCCAATGCTAGTTACCGAGTTTGGGATAGTTACCGCAGTTAAGTTGATGCAATTTGCAAACGCAGCACCAGCAATGCTAGTTAAAGTATTTGGAATAGTAATTGATGTTAAACCAGAACAACCGTTAAAAGCATCATTATTAATGCTAATTACCGAGTTTGGAATTGTAACCGATGTTAAACCAGAACACCCAATAAATGCGCCATCCCTGAGACTAGTTACGGAGTTGGGGATAGAAACCGATCTTAAACCGCTACATCCTCTGAATACTTCTTGATTAATACTGGTTATCGAGGTTGGTATGTTAACAGAGGTTAAACCTCGACAATTTCTAAAGGCACCAATACCAATATTTACTACCGAACTCGGGATATTTATAGATGTTAATTTAACACAATTTTCAAATGTTCCTTGCCCAATACTCTTAATCGAGTTTCCCATATTTACTGAAGTTAAAACACTACAATAATAAAAGGCAGAGTCACCGATACTTGTCACCGAGTCGGGTATACTAACCGAAGCTAACTGGGTACAACCATGAAAGGCACCGGAACCAATAGTAGTTACCGAACTGCCAATAATAACCGCAGTTAAACCAGAACAATACTGAAATGCTCTTTCACCAATACTCGTTACCGAGTTGCCGATAGTAACCGAATTCAAACTTAAACAACTTACAAATGCTTCACTTGTAATACTAGTTACCGAGTTGGGAATAATTACCGAAGTTAAAGTAGGACTTTGCTTAAATGCATGAATCCCAATACTAGTTACCTCATAGGTAATGCCAGCAGATAAAGCAGTACTAGGTATATTTGCGACACCTACAAAATTTTGATTCCCCTCAGATACTTCAACAGTAGAAGCAGAGGTAATTTTAAAATATAACCCTCCTGAAGGGAAGATTGTCCCCACGGTTTGTCCAAAAGAGTACAAGCTACATAAAATAGCCAATACCAATGTAATTTTTTGTTTCATATTTTTTTGTTTTTTGTTTACCTACTGTTGTTCCTCTTTATGGCTATCGAATTTTTTTATATTAAAACCCAGTCAGGGTTTTGAATCCTGATTGGGTTGTGTTCTTTTTACTCTTTTATAAATTTAGATTGCATTTTTTCATTTCCGGAATAGGCTTCTAAAACATAGATGCCCTTGGCAAGGTTTTGAACATTTACTGAATTATCATTGTGTTGTTCCAATACTTTTTTACCTGTCATATCGGTTACAAAAATTTTGTCAATGCTTATTTTTGATGCGTTTGAAATGTTTAAAAATGCTCTAGCGGGGTTCGGGTACACACTGATGGTTGCAGTTGTTTTTTCGATAGTTGGTGTACTAAGAGTTATGGCAGCATTGTAGTTATAGGTATTTCTGCCACTTTGTCGAAAGCTGTTCGATGCATTATCGTAGGAATAGGAATTCTCAACCTGTACTTTGTTTACATAAGGAAAATCTTCAAAAAAGTAATCAACACCTGTTTTATCTTTGAAAGGGTGCGTAAAACTAGACATCAAGTTAAATGTGTCGTAGGTGTATTCGTTTTTATATCTGCTAATGTTCCTCTGAGAGTCTTTATAATAGTCCGTTTCACTAGTTTTGTTACCAGTAGTATCCCATTCGTACTCAGTTTGATTGCCGTTTGCTGCCCAATTACTGTTAAATTCATCCCAATCAGCACTTTTTTCAGATATGATTTTGTTCTGAGCATTATAAGTGTATAGTGTTTTACCGCTGTTTACCCATTGCGCGCCTTTCCACACTTCGATTGTAAATGATGCTATTTTATTATTGGCGTTATAAGTAAACGTGTAACGTTCTTCAGATTCCCATTGTGTACCATTCCAGCCCTCAGATAAATAGCCAGCAAGCAAATTGTTTGCATTATAAGTTATTGCATTTTTGTATTCCGGTTTCCAATTCCCATTTTCCCAAACATATCTTAAGAACTCAGTAAGCTTACCAGCAGTGTAGGTATAGGTTGATTTGGATGAGTTTTCGAGAGTGTTGTTTGTTTCATTCCTTTCTTGACTAATTTCCTCGGTAACCTTATTGTTGGCGTTGTAGGTGTACGTTGTCTTCCTGTATTTATTCCAAGTGCTAGTGCTAGAATCCCAACTCAGACTCGTTTCTGACGTTAGGTTGTTATTACTATCATATTCGTAATTTTCGCCGCCACTTTTTTGCCAAGAACTGCCATTATAGTATTCGCGGATACTAGATAATAACTTGTTTTGTCCGTGTGTAGTAATCGTTATTAAAGCGATTAGTATCAAAAATGTAATTTTTTTCATTTTGTTTAAGTTTAGTTGTTTTGCCTACTCTTGTTCAGGATTTTCGGCTTGCTCCTTTTTGTTATCTAGTTATAACTGCCACAATTCGTCTGAGAACATTGCGCCAGAAATATTTTTTTTGGAGTGTTTTAAGTGTCATAGCTTATTGAATTTTTGTTATTGAAATTGTCATTGCAATTGATATACCAAATTCCCTGCCTTTAGATAATGATTACCTTGACAGAGGTTCGGACAACTAACCAATCCTTTATTTCCTTCCAAAATTGGAAAATTCTGAAATCAAAAAAATCACTACAAATGTGTGTTTTTCAATTATTTTTCGTCTTACTCTTTTTTTTAACCTGTAAATCCCAATAATCATAAGGATTCTTAGCGCATTCCGCTCTTAGATACTAATTGATACCACCTAAAACAGGAAATTATACTGCATAAAAAAATCCCCACCAATGGGGATTTT
>JAYVIK010000318.1:0-2530 GCA_043770265.1 Flavobacterium sp.
GTAGATGCTTTTACAGGAACAAACACTGAAATTCCACAAGATGGTACAGTTGATTATGCCTACACAGTTGATGCTGGAAATCCCGACACTACTTCAGCAGATCGTTTCAAACTGATTTATTCTACAACTTTGAAAAACATCGATAATGCTGTTTCTGGTTTTGTTTTGTATCCAAATCCATCCCAGTCGAATTCATTCAATGTGATGGTTCCACAAAGTATGTCTAGAGCATCACTTACCGTTAGCAACTTGTTGGGTCAAAAATTGTATTCACAAAATGATTTACAATCAGGAGCCACAGTAAGAGTAAACGTTAGAAACGTAAATTCTGCAGGAGTTTATCTAGTAAGCTTAACATCAGAAGGAAAAACGACAACAACAAAATGGATAGTAGAATAATAAAAAAAATAGAAAAGATGAAAAATATAAATATAATTTCTACAGTAATAAACAGAACATTAATTTGGGGAATAGTTATTTCTCTTTCGATTTCCACAGCATTTGCTCAGGACCCAACGGAATTACCAGACGGGCCTGTTGATGAACCAGCAGCACCAATCGACGGATATGTTTTGGTTTTGGCCATTATAGGTTTAGTTTATGTTTTCTTGAGAATTAGGACTTTTGTTCAGCAAGGAAATTCCTCAAAATAATAACGTAAAAGACGAATTGTTTTGTTTCAAACAAGCCCTGTACCATTATGGGACAGGGCTTTTTTTAATTTTTTAGCCAAGCAAAGCCAATCTTTTGGAATGTTGCTTTAAAGTTTATTTACGCATCATAAATGTAAAACAATGAAAAAAAAATTAACAACCACTACCAAAACTATAATTACCAAAATTAGCAGTTTAACTATTTACAACACAGGAGTAATTCTAGTCAAAACAAAACAAGAATGCCTCAACATTTCGTTTGCTGAAATTGAAAAAGTGTATATCAAAAAATCAAAATTAAGTTTTATTGATAAATCAGGAATTGTATCTTTTTTATTGATCTTACTATTCAATTCCATTTTATTTATGCCCAAAGAGTTGGTTTTAATCTCCTTGTTTCTTTATTTACCAATAATAGTTTACATAGAAAAACAATAGATTGTATACATTGCTCTTGCTGCAAAATTCAAATGGTTTATATTACCAAAAATTCAAAAGGATCAATAAACAAGAACACATAAATCTAGTAAATACAATTAGAAAGGAACTATTTGACAAGCGCATCGATTCGTCTATTCCAGCTAGAGAAGTTGTAAAACCAGCAGCTCAGATTTGCGTTGCAGACTATCCAATGTCAGCGTTAAGTATCGCTTAATAAAAACTATTTTAGGATAGGTTTATTCGTTTTGCTTGTTGCTAGAATCTTTCATTTTTTAAAAATAATTTAATAAATTGTTACCCTATTTTGTCATTTCTACACTATCATTTTATAATTGCTTAACTTTTACTATAATTCAAAATCAAATTATGCGACATCTTTCGAACTATTTCCTCTTCTTTTTTGTGTTTATTTCTGTTTTTAATGCGCAAATAAAAGCTAAAGAAAAAACAGGTTTATTGTACTCCAAGGAAACTGCGAGTACAAAATTTGTTGTAGATGAGGTTAAAAACGCACTCAAAGAAAACAGTATTCCTTATTTTGATGAACCTATTGCTTCAAGTAGTAAGGTAAACCAACAAAAACAAAATATTATTTTTTTGAGTCTAGATAATGCAGCCCATCTAAAAATAATTCAAAATAAACGAATAGCTAGAATCAGCGAATTAAAAAGTGAAGGTTTTATTATTCATAAATCATCCCCAAATTCTAAAACCATTTGGATTATAGGATTTGATGAAGCAGGCTTGATGTACGGTGGACTAGAAGTGGCCGAAATCATCAAGGTAAAGGGGATAACTGCAGTTCAAACCCAATTACAAAATGCCTATATGAAGGTGCGTGGCACTAAATATAATATTCCACTCGATATGCGTAGTCCAACCTATACCGACCCCAGTGATGCCGCGCAAAAAAATATAGACGATGTTTGGGATTTTGAGTTTTGGAAAGAGTATATCGATAATTTAGCACGTTACCGTTACAATCTTGTTTCGTTATGGAATATGCATCCGTTTCCTTCAATGGTCAAAGTACCTGAATATCCCGATATCGCACTGAATGACGTCCGCAGAAGTACTGGAATTTGGAAAGAAAACTACTCGCTAAACGGCTGGGGTTTTGATGCTACCGAAGTGATGAAAAGTTTTGAAGTTGTCAAGAAAATGACCATCGACGAGAAAATCGATTTTTGGCGCAAGGTAATGGCTTATGGTAAACAAAGAAATGTGCGGTTTTATATGGTCACTTGGAATGTCTTTATTTACGGGATCGATGGCAAGTATGGTATTACCGATAAAGTAGAAAATCCTGTTACCACTGATTATTTCCGAAAAAGTGTCAAACAAATGGTACTTACTTATCCAGATCTTGCTGGAATTGGTCTTACTACTGGCGAAAATATGTATGATTATTCGGCTAATCAAAAGGAGGAATGGGC
>JAYVIK010000319.1:0-6712 GCA_043770265.1 Flavobacterium sp.
GTCATTTGATTATTATACCTATCTTTAATGTTTTCTAATTCATCCTCCCAACCTTTAGTTGCCCAATTCGATTCATCTGAAGAGTCGTCATCATTATGACTGATACTATTGACGTTTTCACCCCCTACGAAATCAGTGACCAATGTGGTGATGTCGGTGTCGTGATATGAACCTCCTCTATATTCCCAGCGTTTACCTTTCGAATCTATGAAATTTTTAATTTCTTCTGTTTGATAATTTTTCAAAAACTCATTCAGATATTTCCAAAATCCGGGAATCGATGAATTGCCATAAATCCTATCATCTGGAACCCCTAATTCCATTGACCCATCATCCGATTCGACTCTCCGAACACGGAGCCTCGATACTGGACGAATTCCTTGGACTCCGCGATCTGTATCGTGAAAAAAATCATCGTCTTGTAGGGTATCCACACTATCCTTTAGGTAGTAGTCCAACATATCTCTATCTACCACATACGCGACTGCCCCACCTGTAACCGCCTCCTGCACAGCACATTGGAAATATGACGACCCCCGAGAATGACAAGATGTGATATTAGTATGATCAGACATTCGAACAACATCAATGGGTGCTCTAGATAGAATTATCACATAATCCGAGATGTCTGATAGTGCAGTATTTAAATTGTCTTTATATTTCGCCAACCAATCTAGATATTTCTTTTTCTTTTCCGGGTCAATTTTAAGAGAATTGACAGCTTTACCAATACTCATTTTTTGCTCCTTTTCAGATCCTTGCCCATATTTGGGGTCTAGTTTTATTTTTCGAATCACTTCCCCCGCTCCGATATCAATACCACTATAATCCTTCAGAGACTTCAAATCTTCCAATATTTCCCTAGCTGTAATATCTCCTCCGATTGGGACTACCAACCTGACTTTATCCCCAAACATTTTCGAGAATGGTAATTGATTCTTATTACTACTCAAATAATCGACCACATCTTGGGTCATCTCGTTTATCAAAACAGATTCGTATAAAAGGGAAATATCATCCATGGTATTATTTAATCTTGACATTATTAAACACTATGCCATAATAACGACATGGAGACAACCGGTCATTTAAACCTAAACCCAACGTCTAGCTCATCCACGGCGGGGAAGGAAGCCCGAATTCAAACAGGAGCGTTACCGCCGTTGGATGGAGCGTCTTGTTCGGAATCTTTTATTTTTGGTAGAGACGTTGATTGTCCTCAAGCTCTTGTAGAAAATTCCGATTCCAGTCTTGGTAAGTGGAAGCGTTATATGCCTGACGTATTCGATCCAGATCATCCTTCGTATAATCACCCCAATAATACCCTTGGGATAAATGGGGATCGTTCAGCAGCAACTGCAATACTTGTTCCCGCTCAAGAACGATGGTTGGGGTGAGATCGTTGCCCAACGGATCATAATAAATATCTTTGGGGGAAACCACGCGATTACCATTGGAGTAGTCAATCGCATAGCCATCCAATTCTATCCAAGCATGGTTTTTTCTTTTGAAGTTAATAATTCCTGTTCCATGAACCAAAAACAGCTTAGAGAAATCCAAGGATGATGGATCAATATTGTGATCCTTTAGAATTTGGGGAAGCGGATCATCAGTCGTTGAATAATCATGAATCATTTGAAGTGCTATGATGAAACAATTACCGTTTGGATTTGTGGGCTGCATGTTGGTGATTCTTCAATTCCTCTTCCGAACGTCAAGAGCACGCATGGTGTGAGAAAGGACAGTCTATGAAAAAGAAATTGAGAAGCTTATGCACCGTTGCTGTGTCTCGTCTTGTTCGTTTTCTTGGTTTTTGGGTTAAATAGGAATGTATGATTGGAATATATGATGATGTCGAGGAATTCGTGGTGATACATCGTCATGATGACGGGACTGTGGTGTTGTCTCGGAAGATCGATAGGGTGTGGGATGAATCGGTGATGTCCGATGATGATATCAAACGCTTGAGGGATGTGTTGGATGGAAAGACGAACAACTCTGGGAATCTAATTAATCTTAGCTGGAGATAACTCATCCTTCAATCTCTCAAAGATCACCTTGGAATCTTTGATGATCGAGATCTTATCACCACCCTTCAGAAATATCTCCACACAATTCACGCCATTGAACTTCACAAATTGAATCAGACTCTCCGCGATAATGTATTCCAGAACCGCTTTAGTGTCTGGTTTAGTTTGGGTGAATAGGTAGTATTTGGATGATTTCTTCTTAGCAGGCATATTGACTTTCTGAATTGGTGTGTTAAATTATTGATGTATGAAGGAACAAATCTTAAACGAACGTCAAAGCGCACCTACGGGCGCACAAACCTCAAAACTTGAACAAGAAGCTAATCACCCGTTAGGTGTCGCGTCTTGTTCGGAATCTTTGGTGATTGATATGGATAGAATGATTTATAGTGTAGATGTAGGGACAATGTCTCCCACTAAAGCAGAAAAGTCTCTCAGAGACCTAGAAAATAAGTATTGGAATTAATTTGGGGTCTCGATACTTAAAGTGTATCCACCTTCATCCTTCGTGAAGGTAAATGACTTTTTAATCGAGGATGATATAAAAGTCATAGATTCATTAGCTGAATTATCAACTGCCGCATCAAGTTGACCCAAAGCTTTCACCAAATCGTAAAGATCTGGATGGTTGATTAACGATTATCTTAATGTTTTTAGTTCTCCTTGTGGTTCTTCTGGTATCATATTTTGGGTAGGTTTCTTAAATTGTCTTCCGAACGTCTAGCGTCATGGACGCCGACTAAATAACTCCGATTCAACAATGAACATTATCGGCGTTCCATGGAGTGTCTTGTTCGTTTTCTTATTCTTCGTGTTAAATAGGAGAGTATGAATGATGACAAATCAATATCTGCTGAGAAAACCTTTGAAACTTATCACGCAATACTCGGGCTGGTGGGAGAGTGGAATGATTCAGCAGAAAGAATATCCAAGCTGGGAAAACATGTCAATCGTGGAAGATGTCATGCAGCATCCGAAGCATATCGACAATGTGCGAAAGACCTGTCATTGATCTTCAGTATCTTCGAGGTTCTTCAATATGACAATGAGATCACGATTGATGATTGAGTTCGGCGGAATCTTTTGTCTGTCATAATCGCCATAACGTAAATATCCGCTTTCTCTCAACTCATTCAAAGAGTCGATGAAAGAATTATTCGCGTGTAATGGTGCGACCCATTTGGGATCACTTCGAAGTTTCTCTAATACCAACGTGGCGAAAAATGAGAGCATATTGACTTTCTGGATTAGTATATTAAATTATTGAGGTATGAACGAACAGATCTTAAACGAACGTCAAAGAGCATCTACCGCCGCACAGTGGCTCGAAAAACAAACAGGCCGCTTCCGGCGGTTAGGTGACTCGTCTTGTTCGGCATCCCCTTTTGTTGAGGGAGGTGTGGCATGAAAAATTGGTGGTGGGAATGGAAGGGGATGATTCTTGGCGGATTTGCGGCGTGGATTATAGGGATAATCCTATTACAGGGGGTGTTTTACCTTGAGTATTGGCTCTATCATAAATATCCAGACAAGTCTCCCAATCGGGTATGTAATGGATGTAATGATTGCGCTGAGAATAACCCCCCAAAGAAAAGCCTTGAACTTGGAAAACCATAGATCGTTCTCAATCTGAGATTGAAGCTGGATTCCTTTGATTGTTGGTGAGAAAGTGTGAAGCACTGAGTCGCCTTTATCCGGAGTTGTTCCCATTGGACGCTTCGAATCCTTGATAGAAACAAGGAATTCTTCTTCTCTCAATTCTTCATATAATCCGAAATTTGGGTCTGTTTTGGGTATTACGATAAATTGTTCATCACCATTAACTCGTTTGAGAATGTCGTAATATTCTTTGATGTTTCTCTTCACGCTTTGTTTATTGTTCGCTTTGTATGATATTCAATTCTTGCCGAACGTGTTGTTGTCTACAGAAGCGGAGGAAAATGTCGAGCCGCTTTATAGAGTGCAGAAATGAAGAATATGGTGCGGTGAATATCTCAGATATTTTAGATGTAAAATGTTAAGACTTAGTGGGTTAAACACTAATATAGAATATTCATATGATTGTAATGAACGGTAAAAAAGTAAGAGTCCGAAAACTGCCCAATATTTGGACATATGAGGAGTTGTACTATCCCGAGGAGAGATGGATGTTCTTCTAGTGGAAGATAGGATCAGACAGTCCGATATGCTTTCGAGAAGAAAGCAAAGCTTGGGAATTTTTGAGAGATTACACGGGCTATGATATAGGAAATCGGTAATCTTTGGTTTATTGCTAGGTAAAAATCCTAGGGTAATTTACATAAAAATTTTTAAAAAATATTTTTTAAAAAAAATGGGGTTTCTCGAAATATTTAAAATTCATATGTGGGAATAATAAAAATTTATATAGGGATTTCTTAAAAAATTATTAAAAAAATTAAAATCTCATATGTGAGAAAATAAAATTTTGTATAGAGTTTTGACAATTTTATTAAAAAAAATTAAAATCTCATGGCCCCCCACCCATCTAACTCTAACCGCTACACCCCAACCAATTCCTAACGGCCCACACTAACATACACTATCAGTTAGCATCTAACCTCTAACCGCTAGGACGACCTAACCAGTATCAGTTAGGCCATCCCTATCAGTTAGCATCTATCGGTTAATTTCTAACAAACTTTGGAGCTTGTTCTAAATGGTCGGCAGGCTTTCGGAAAGCCTCCGCCATTTCTTCGCAGGTCATTCGACTTACGATGAACTCGCGAAAGCTTTCTGTTGAAAGGGGCGGCTCGTCGGGGTAATCTTTCAAGCATTCGTCAATTAAATCAGGCAATGGGGTTGTCATGGTGATTGGTGGGGTGGGATTAGAACTCACAATTGC
The DNA here is from genome assembly GCA_043770265.1 of Flavobacterium sp. Taxonomy (GTDB): domain Bacteria; phylum Bacteroidota; class Bacteroidia; order Flavobacteriales; family Flavobacteriaceae; genus Flavobacterium. The sequence continues at coordinate 4,894 of JAYVIK010000319.1, forward strand.
CAGCCAAGCGCAAGCAAGCGGTGACGGAACGGTCTGCGGTTGCGTTGCTGCCATGCCTACAAATTTTGAGACCGGATAGGGTAAACGCTGCCGACTTCCAACCATGGAGGTCGGCATGGGTTACTAGTATCACTTTGCGCCCGCAAGCGGTGATGGCGGTGATGGCGGCGGATGGATACATTCTGAAGGTTGATTGCATGGTGATTGGCAATTGGCTTTTCTAAGCCCTCCAAGGTAGTTCTGAGGGCTTAGAAAAGCCCGCCCCTTGTCCAAGTGTCAAGGACAAGGGGCGGGAGGGTTGAGGGCTATTTAGGCGACTTGACCAGCTTTTGCCGATTCGATCATTTGAATGATGGAATCCTCGGTTAGATTCAACGCTTTTCCATACTTGCGGATTTGAGCTTCCAAGCCCGCAATTGTTGGAGTCTTGGCAATTGTTTCGGAATAGTCCCGCACTTTGATTTTCTCCCATTCTTGTTCAAACAAATCAATCGTTTGAAATTCGGGCAAGCCGTCAATGTCTAGGACTGCATTTCCCGCTTCATCGAGAAGCTCGGCGGTCTTGTATCGGCGATCAGTTGCGACAATCCAAAGGATTTCAAGGGCTTCCTTTTCCGACATAGGGACAGCGGGAGCGTTCTTGACAGCGGCGGGGCGGGTGAAATCTTGGCGCAATTCGCCGATTTCGGTCTTGTGAGCTTCAGAAACTCCAAAGGTGTATTGTTTCTTGACAGCGGAAGCGACAGCGGAAGCGACAGTGGAAGCGGTGGTGGTGGTGTTCATGACGTTTTTATTCTTATCTAGTGTTTAATCGAATCTAGGTGGCTTGCTGTTTTCGGGAGCTTCCCGCATCCTTTCTGGTAGGATGAACCGTTTCTGTTGTCATTCTTATCTAGTGTTTAATCGAATCACTTTGTCCCGTATGTCGTGGCGATGGAGTCGATCAAATCAGGATTGGCGTCTGTGGAGATGGTGATGGACATGGAAGCGGTGGTGGTGATGGACATGCTCAAATCCTGTTCTAGTGTTCAATCAAATCGGCGATTGCTTCAAACGATTTGATTGCTTGTTCTCCAAGGTAGTTCATCGGAACAGTGATGCATTCATCATGATTTTCGAGGTAAACGGCGAATAGTAAGGTGGCGAGCAATAGAAATTTCATACACCTTTATTCTCTTCTAGTGTTTATCCGGATTGCTTATCGTTCACCTTTGAATTTAAGGATACCAATAGCCTTTAGAAAGAAGATTGCGAGTTCTTTTAATTTGATCCACTTGGACTTTTCAACCTTTTCCACTCTCTTATTTAAGGGAAACTTGAATGGGTATTCCTTATAGGTGGGATTGATTTCACGGTATAAGATAGGTTTCATGGCGAAATTATTCTCATCTAGTGTTCAATCAATAATTTTAGCGGAATAAATTGTGATAATTTTCCGCTTGTGAACTTCAGGTAGTAATTTTATGGCTTGTTCCAAAAGTTTAAGTGTGTGGCACTGTATTAGTTTACTATATTACCGGGAACTTTCAACCCGACTAATCGATTAGGATTAGAGTATGTTTTCAATCGTTTTATACAGTATCGCACTTCTGTTTGTAGTTGTTAAAGAGTTCTTCATCTCTTATCGTTGTAATCATTATCATGGATGTGACATAAAATGTTCTAATCATCACTTATAGTAAGAGGAATCTTTCGATAATAATATTTAGTCTAACGGTAAAGAAATTGCCTATCCCTAATAATATCACCACAAAACCATTAGGGATAGGACTTTTACTCTGCCACCACGGCAAAAAGTTTATTAAATCGAGAAAGTTAT
>JAYVIK010000320.1:0-6700 GCA_043770265.1 Flavobacterium sp.
TCATTATCTCTCGATTCGTTTGATGATAATATCAAAAACACCGAAGAACGGAATGATATAGAATGTAAAATGCTGACAGCACTCCAACAAAAATTAGCAGATTATGATATCTGTAAATTTATATTAGGAGAAGAAGGGGTTAAAAGTTTTGCGGTTAAAAAGTTGCTTGATTTGCTTAATAATACTGTCGAAAAGTATCTGATTGAACTTGGATTAAATGTCCGAGTGAAATTTGACGAATATTTTGAAGAAGTTATCACAGCAGATGGTAAAGTTTTTTCGTATAAAAATGCTTCAGGAGCAGAGAAAAAATCATTAGATTTTGCATGTGCGTTTAGCTTCTCTGATATGAGAAGGAAGATAACTCAGGTGAGTTCTAGTGTAGAATTTTTTGATGAGGCACTTGACGGGGGAGTCGATTCTACCGGTGTTCAGCTAATTTTGAATGTATTGAAGGATAGAATTGATAAACATGATTTGGCGGTGTATCTTATTTCCCATAGAAAGGAAGTGAAAGACCAGATCGATGGTGAAGTAATTATGGTAGAAAAAAGGAACGGTATTACCAGAAGGTTGTGATTAAATATAATCATGTTGATTTCAGAAGAAAATACATTAATTTACTCTCTATACGAATCTCCAGATAATATTTTTATAAACGGTAGATATTATCAATATAATGATATTTCCATAGGAAATTTTACCGGGATGATAGATGATACTGGTAATTATGTTGGGAGCGATGATGTTCGGGGACATAGCGCATTGAAAAGAATGGTTAGGAGTTCCCAAGATCCTGTGAAATCCGTAAAAACTAATCTGACCAAATCTAGTGATGTGATTAGATTATTGACCAACGGTGCCGAAATTAGAATATGGCCCAAATTTGAAGTTTTCAGTATGTGGAAATTACATGATTTATCATCCTATAAAGATGCTATTACTGCTGTTATATCCAGTATAGGTGGTAATCCTGAAAGTTATTTATACGACGAATACGAATCTACTGAATTTCAAACATATGACGAGATTTTTAGTAAAGAATCCACCGATGAAGATAGGTATAAACAGTTGAATCTTGTGACCCAACGGGGCAGGGACCAAAAAGCATTGGGAGACTACATGGCTAGGAGTAAAGATGATGATTATGATTACGGAGAGACTCCGACATTCTATAAACAAAAGAAAATTCCTAAATTTTAAGAATCGGGGCATCGTTGACTTTCACATTATGGTGAAATAAATATGGGATATGTTCATTCAACCATTTTGTAGCCCATTTCCCAAATCACCATTCTCAACAAATCAGGTATCGATTTCAAAAAAGGAAGAAATTAGAGAGAATAGATATGTGAATTTTGCCGCAGGTCACGATGGCTGTTTTGCATACCGAAGAGGATTTCTATCCCACCACATGACCATGACAGGTATCGGTGATTGCATCGATACCACTAAAATGGTTTTAGATAAATCATTTTATCATGGTGTTAAAACAATCACCCTACAGAGACAAGCTTCCGATCATCAAAAGGAATTCGTGAAGTTTCTTAAATCAATTCAACCCGAAATGGGATTTAAATTGATCTACGAGGTTGATGATGTCGTCTTTCGAGAAGAAATACCTGATTATAATGCATCAAAACATGGGTTTGATGATGATAATATTCGTCAAAACTGTGTTGATATGATTAATATGGTCGATGAAGTTACAGTGACATGTAAATTCATGCGAGATCTATATATCGAGAAAACTGGAAAAAAAGAAATCACAGTAGTTCCCAATTTCATGCCATATTGGTGGATTGGTCATCAATATGATTATCAGAAGATTTGTAATAATTTCGACAAGTTTAAAAAGAAGCCGAGAATCGTATATGCTGGTTCAGGAGCACATTTTGATATGAAGAATGCTGTTGGACAAAAAGATGATTTCGAGCATGTGGTCAAATTCATTATCGATAATCGACACAAGTATCAGTTCGTCTTTATTGGTGCGTATCCACCCCCTCTACAGCCTTATGTGGTCTCTCGGGAGATCGAGTTTCACCCATGGAAGAACCTCCTAGAATACCCCACATTCTTAGCATCTTTGAATGCCCAATTATTCATCGCTCCTCTACAAGATAATAATTTCAACAAAGCTAAATCCGATATTAAATTTATCGAAGCTGCTCAATTAGGTATTCCTTGCTTGTGTCAAGATTTGGTAACTTATTCATCTGCTCCAGATATGCTCAAATTCACGACAGCCGAAGATCTAGGGGATAAAATCGAAAAACTTCTCAAAAATAAATCGGGATATTATCGGTTGGTTGATGAACTACGAAAAATCGGAGCTTCTAGATTCCTTGAACTAGAGCAGAATGTTGGCAGTTTTATGGAATGTCTAAACACCAACTTCAATAGCTCGGATAGAAAGTTTTTGAAGATGTGGAATTAAATAGGATAAGATGTTTAAGAGTGAGGAAAATGCTTATATTATGAGTTTGCTGGAATCCCCTCGAATGGGAAATCCAATTATCGGACTTAAGGATGAACTGAAAGATAAATCAACGCAATTAGAAGGACATATCCCTATTGGGAAATATGGGATATTTAATTTATATAAAGTGGATGATAGCGGTGATACTAGCCTATGGTTAATTAATCCAGATAATGACTATCCATCACTTTTCTACAAATTTAAAGAGTGCGTGAAGGGCGAATATATTATAACCGATAAAATTTTCGGGGATGAAAATTATAAGGGACTATTTTCACATTTCTTTTCAAATTTCGTTTTGAAACTATCCGTGAGTGTTGAAAGTGATAAAATCTTAACCAAGATGGGTTGTGACTTTTGGATTAAAATGTTTAAAAATACACGAAATTATTTTTATATTTTAGATTTGGTGGGTGGCAAATTGATCAGAATTACTAACGAAAAAGATTTTTCTGGATATTATGGGGCGGATGAATCATTCGCGAACTATAAATTTATTATATCTACAATTCCTAGAACTTATGAAGAAATTATTAGACTTCGACGACACTGAGATTCAAAAATTGGTCGATAAATACCGTAAAATCCCCACGAAGACTTATTCTGAATATGTAATCTCGAAATCGAATTTGATCAGTGGGAGGAGCGAAATACCCGCGTTATTAATCCATTCACTCGAAAAACTTTTTGGAAAAGAGGGAGAGTTTGAATTCTGTGAAGATGGGGTGGAGTATATTATACTTCGAGGAAAATATGGTATCGATTTCGTAGTCGATAAAATAGACCCCAATAGATTTTATTTGAACTCTTGGGGGGAACGTGTAGCCAATGTGGTTCTTGATAAAATCGGCGCGAAATTTAGATTGTCCTTTTCGAGACCTTCTAGAATTCAATATTTTTCGATTAGTGATACATACGACGCTATTGAGAATGGTCATTTATCAAAATTTGAAGAATATGAGCTAGACGAACTGATTTATCAAATCCAGAATTATGAAAATGGTGATTATGGTGTCGTGACTAAATTTGGGACTTATAAAATTTCGATCGTCGATGGGGTTATGAATATTGTCGAAAAGACTTGACATTTTATAGTGTCGGGCTTACACTCACACAGTGAGCTATCGAAATTGCGTGTATTCGAATCGTGAGAAGTCCATATTTTTATGGGGGTGGGACGCCTATGGAAATAGGACAAAACAAGAAATACCTTACAGTCCTTACATCTATCTCGAAGATAAACGAGGAGATGCTAAAAGCATCTATGGAACATCTTTAAAGAAGAAAGAGTTTGAAACACAATACGATAGAGGAAAATTTGTGAAGGAATCCGGGGTTAAGAGAATTTTTGAAAACCTCCCCCCATATCAACAATTCTTAATCGATGAATATTATAGGGATTGTGAGAGTGAGGATTTTTCGAAAAATCCATTAAAAGTGTGTTATTTGGATATTGAATGTCCGATCGACGGAAAATTTCCAGAACCCACATTAGCAGAAGCTGTCATCAATCTTATCGTTTGTTACGACTCCCTGACCAAAAGGAGAACTATTTTCGGTCTGAAAAAATTTACACCAGAGGATGATATTACTGATTACTACCACTGTAAATCCGAACACGATTTATTGAAGAGATTTATCGGCCATATTTCATCCGATTACCCCGATGTGTTGTGCGGCTACAATAGCAACAACTTTGACATCCCATATCTCATCAATAGAATTACTTTCGAACTCGGAAAAGACTGGGCAGATGAACTATCCCCCATCGGAAGAATTTATGAAAAAGTGAATCCTAATGGTAAATTCGGACAATCTACGACAGAGTATGTTATCGAGGGAATGTCTTGTCTGGATTATTATGTGATGTATCAAAAATTTAATATGGAAAAACAAGAATCCTATAAATTGGATTATATTGGGGAGGTCGAAGTTGGGGAAAATAAAGTGTCATATAATGGGAGTTTATGGAATTTGGCGAGGGATGATTGGGATAATTTTACACGATACTGTATCAAGGACGTGGATCTAGTAGTCAAACTGGATGCTAAATTGGACTATATATCTCTTTTAAGATTTCTAGCATATACTGGATTGTGTAGTCTAGAAAATGCCATTAAAACGGTTCCATGTATGAATGGTGCTATCGCTATCAAGGCAAGAGAACGCGGAGAATGTATCCCAACGTTCGTCAAACCAATTACTAACTATAAAGCACCCGGTGGATATGTATCAGACCCTAAAATCGGGTTCGCTGAAAATATTGTATCATTTGATGCTAATTCACTATACCCATCAGTGATGATATCTCTTAATTTATCGCCAGAAACTAAGATCGGAAAGGTCGAAAGGGTCGGAGATTTGATTAATATTCATCATGTTTCTGGTAGAACATTTGAATTAACCCCTGAAAAATTTACTATCTTCTTAAAGGAGGAAGATGCATGTTTATCAAAATCTGGACATTTGTTTTCCCAGAAGAAAAAGGGTATCGTTCCAGAGTTCTTAGATAACCTTTACACCAAGCGTAAAGAAATGAAATCTAAGATGATCGAAGCTAAAAAAATTGGAGATAAAGAATCTGCTAATAAATTTGATACTATCCAATATGCGTATAAAATTCACTTGAATAGTTTGTATGGGTATATGCTCAATAAATATGCCCCCATGGGGGATGATGATATCGGAACTTCTGTTACTTTAACAGGGCAAGCGGCAATCAAGCAAAGCAATATATTGTTGTTGGATTATATATCCAACAACTGTCCCGCAGCAGAAGAGTCAGATATTCATAACTCATTGATATATAATGACACTGATAGTGTCTATACATCATTGAAGATTTTTGAAAAATATAACATCAAACTTAAAAATGGATTGGACATATCGCCAGAATTTTATAGTTTATGCGATGAAATCGAATCTCATATCAATACTGGTATGACCGAATGGGCCAAAAAATCTCTCAGAAGCAATGATCCCAGATTTGTCTTTAAACGAGAGTCTATTTGTGATTCTGGTATTTTTATCGGTAAAAAATACTATGTTCTCCACATTTTAGACGATGAAGGCGTTCCGGTGAATAAATTCAAATATAAAGGTGTTGATGTTGTCAAAACTACCATGCCGAAAGTAGTCAAACCTTATGTTAAAAAAGTCATAGAACACATGATCAATACTAGATCTTTATCTGAAACGAATAATTTATTCAATGAAGCGTATGATATATTTAAGAGTCTTCCAATTGAAAGTATTGCTAAGATAAGTGGGATGAATAATTACGAACAATATTCCAAAAAATGTAATGATTTACAGATGGTTAAAGGAATGCCTTCAAATACCAAATCCGCATATCATCATGATTATATAGTATCGAAACTGGGGCTAGTTTCTAAATACGATAAGTTTAAATCGGGCGATAAAGTTAAAAGTGTTTATGTTAAGTCTCCGAACCTATATAATATCTCAAATATTGGATTTAAAGATACTTTCCCATCGGAATTTTCCGAAATATTTACAGTTGATTATGAGAAAATGTTTGATAAGATGTTTTTTGCAGCGATCGAAAGGTTTTACAATGCAGTTAATTGGAAATTGCGTAAACCGAACGAAAACTTACGAGTCGAATTAGAGGATTTTTTAAATTAATATATTATGAATAGCGAAAAAGAAGGACGAAAAATACTAGACATAGGATTTGATGGCGATCACCTGAACATTGACGTTCGGATATCGATCCCGAGCGATAAATTCCCTTCACCGTTCGTGAAGGATTTATTAGAAAATAAATCAGCAATCATTGATGGGACATTTGACGACAGTGGTTGTTACTGGTTGGATACTAAATTAGTATTTGATGACAATGAAGAAATATATTTCATAAAAACTTCTAAAGAAATTGCCAAATGATTTCTATACAAGACGCATATATTCGGGGGTTGGATGATAGTGAAGCTATCGCGGTCAAAATTTTGACCCAGCTAATAAACAATGACGGGCATCTAGATGCCTACAATAATCCAAAATTGGAGACTCTGAAAAACGCTCTGAAAATACAATTGGATTATGTCAATAAATTGGCAAATAATAAAAAGAGTAATGTTGGGAAATATGCTCTAGAAGAATTGAAAAAATCGAGAGAATTGGTTGAATATCAGAATTGATATGTTAAATTTAAGCATATGGAAAATACAAACAAACAAACACACGTAGCACTAA
>JAYVIK010000321.1:0-2523 GCA_043770265.1 Flavobacterium sp.
AACCAATATAGTTTCCTTTGATTGACATTTTTGTCGAGCATCAAATATATCCCTATCAAGTTGCTCTCCAGCAGAGCTTGGTTCCGTTTTTATTTGACATTCAAAAGTAATGAAATATAAAATTAACCAACAAAGCAATGAAAATAAAAACCATTAAAAATGTCCACTTGAACAAAGGGTCTAGAAAAAACCATTAATTTTGTCCATTACTCCCAATTTTCTTATCATTTTTATGCCTCAAGATTGATGATTGGATAATTATTTTAGAAAAATAATTATCCAATCTTTTGAAAAAGGATAAATTATTAGATGCTAAATTTTCATTATAAATCTCTATTGCTTTTTTATAAAACATAATGACCCCCAATTTTCTTGATGTCTGTCGGAATTACCAATAATACTATCAAAAATTATTATTTCAATAATATTATTTACATATTCACCTAAATCAAAATCGTTTAAGGCATCCTTAATAAATTGAAAAGTGTATTTATTTTTATCCCTTTCTGGATTATATAAAGAATTAAATCCTGTCAAATATCCAATACCTTCCCTTAATTGATTTTCAGAACTTAAAACCATCGACTTTGATATACATCCTATCTTTTGTTTGTGCTTACTGTCATAAGCAATGTTGTAATCTAACATTGGGAAACCTAAAACTTGTCCAATTTTAGAAGAAACAATTTCAGACCAAAATTCCATTGGAAATTTAATTTCACCTTTAAGAGTTTCTTTTGATCCTTTAAAAAAATACTCTTCATTTGTATTAGGATGCAAAGCAATATATTTACTTCGACTGCCACCAGTACTATAATGAACATTTTTATGCCAACCCGATATATCTGTAAATGTTGCTTCTAAATTAGTCATTAAATATATTTTTGTCTAAATTATAAAAAAAACGCTTTCTCTAAATAAGACAAAGCGTTTAAAAATAAATTTATTGTTCTCTAATTATTACAAATCAAACTTTATTCCTTGTGCCAATGGTAAACTTGTGGTGTAATTAATCGTATTGGTTTGACGACGCATATAGATTTTCCAAGCATCGGAACCGGATTCGCGTCCGCCACCTGTTTCTTTTTCTCCTCCAAAAGCACCTCCTATTTCCGCTCCGGATGTTCCAATATTGACATTGGCAATGCCACAATCGGATCCTGTAACCGACAAGAAAAGTTCGGCTTCACGCAAATTGTTGGTCATAATCGCCGAAGACAATCCTTGAGCAACTCCGTTTTGAATTTCGATAGCATTTTCAACCGAACCTGAATATTTCAACAAATATAAAACAGGAGCAAATGTTTCGTGTTGTACAATTTCAAATGAATTGCTGGCTTCGGCAATGGCAGGTTTTACATAACATCCACTTTCATAACTTTCTCCAGACAACACACCGCCTTGAACGATAATTTTTCCTCCTTCGGCAACGACTTTTGATAAAGCATTTGTGTACATTTCAACAGCGTTAGTGTCGATAAGTGGCCCAACGTGATTGTTCTCGTCCAATGGATTTCCTATTTTTAATTGCCCGTAAGCCGAAACTAAAGCTTCTTTAACTTTATCATAAATACTTTCGTGAATTATTAAACGACGGGTGGAAGTACAACGTTGTCCTGCAGTTCCTACAGCTCCAAAAACGGCTCCGATTACTGTCATTTTGATGTCGGCATCTGGCGTTACAATTATTGCGTTGTTTCCTCCCAATTCCAATAATGATTTTCCTAAACGTCCGGCAACTGCTTGCGCTACGATTTTACCCATTCGGGTGGAACCTGTAGCAGAAATTAAAGGAACTCGCTTGTCGTTTGTCATTAATTCTCCCACTTTATAATCACCGTTTATCAAACAAGAAAGTCCTTCTGGGAGATTATTTTCTTTAATTACTTCGGCTATGATGTTTTGACAAGCAATGCCACAAAGAGGTGTTTTCTCTGATGGTTTCCAAACGCATACATCGCCACAAATCCAAGCTAAAGCGGTGTTCCAAGCCCAAACCGCAACCGGAAAATTAAATGCCGAAATAATTCCGACGATTCCTATTGGGTGATATTGTTCGTACATCCTGTGGCCAGGACGTTCTGAATGCATGGTTAATCCGTGCAATTGACGGGAAAGTCCCACGGCAAAATCACAGATATCAATCATTTCCTGAACTTCGCCATAACCTTCCTGTAATGATTTTCCCATTTCGTAGGAAACCAATTGACCTAATGCTTCTTTGTTTTTGCGTAATTTATCTCCAAACTGTCGAACGATTTCGCCACGTTGTGGTGCTGGCATTAATCGGAAAGTTTTGAAAGCTTCGATGGCAGTTTGCATTACTTTTTCGTAATCAGCAGGGGAAGTAGTTTTTACTGACGCAATTAACTGTCCATCAACCGGCGAATGACTTTCGAGGATTTCTCCGTTTGAAAAATGTTGAATTCCTGTTGAAGTTCCTTCGTTTATGGCTTTTATGCCCAATTGTACCAAGGCTTCTTTCATTCCGAATTGATCTGCTATTGTTATCATTGTAACTTT
>JAYVIK010000322.1:0-2520 GCA_043770265.1 Flavobacterium sp.
TGCCAATAATGTTACTCCAGGAGTAAATTATGTTTGGTCTGGACCAAATGGTTTTTCTTCAACACAGCAAAACCCTACTAATGTTCCAGCACCAACAGGAACACCACCTTTTATTTACACCTTAAACTGCACAGGAACAGTAGTTTGTGCTCCAACAACCACAGTCGGATTGAATGTTTTACCAAACGCTGGTCTTGACGGAAGTACGACTATTCAACAAACTGATTTTAATCCAATTTTCTTGTTTAGTTTATTGGGAGGAACGCCGCAAACTGGTGGTACTTGGACAAGAATATTAGGTGCTGGTGGTGTTTTGAATCCAACTTTAGGAATTTTTACGCCAGATAACACGACTTCTGCAATATCAACATTCGAATATGCGGTTGGAGGTTTAGGTTGTGGCAATGACAATAGCCAAGTCACAATAATAAGAAATATTACCCCACCATTATTATCATCGCTTATTAATAAACCAGGACCAATAACAGTTTGTGATGACAATATCGTCACAGATGGAATAGCCTGCAATTTTAATTTACATTCTAGAGATATTGATGTTACTACTGATCCAACATTAATTATTAGTTATTTTCTAACAGATAATGATGCTTTTATCAATGCAACAGTAAATATGATTGGAGGCACACAAGCTGCACCAACTGCATACTGTAACAACAATCCTCTCAAACAAAGGGTTTATATACGAGTAGAAGATTCAAATGACCCAACAAGAGTGGCATTTACCTTTCTTGATTTGATTGTAGCACCTAGGCCATTAAAAAATTTATTATTAACACCTTTTCAATTGTGTGATGTAAATCCAAATCCAACTGCTGTTTTGGTTGAGGATTTTGATTTGCATACCAAAGATGTTGATATTATTAATGGGCAAGTGGGTACAAGCCCTGTAGTTGTGAATTATCACTTAACACAATCACAAGCGGAGATAGATTTACCTACAACTAGGTTAACAAATATTTATAACAGCAACACCAAAACTATTTGGTACAATGCTTATTTTACAGATACCAATTGTGGAACTGTCGGATCGCTAGACCTGATTGTTAATCCAATACCACTTATTATCAGTCCTGCTTACTCACCTTATCAAATGTGTGAAACATCATTAGCTTCTGACGGATTCGAAACATTCAAATTAGGATCTAAAATTCCTGAAATATTGAACGGAAATATTGGTGTTTCGGTGGCATTTTATGAAACTTATGCTGGAGCAATAGCCAATACAGGACAAATAACAAATTTGAATTATGCCAATGTTGATGATTATGTGCAAACAATTGGAATAAGATTAACAAACGGCTTGACTGGTTGTTATTCAATATCATCAATGGATTTGGTTGTCAATCCACTACCAGCACCAGTTCCGCCAACAACACCTTATATGGTTTGCGATACGGATCAAAACGGAAATTATTTTATTGATTTACGAATAAAAGCGTCAGATATTTTGCAAGGAGCAATAGACACAACAATTCAATTTTTTGGTACCAATGATGATGCTGAAAACGGAGTAGCAATTAATGAATTAGCAAATCCATATAATGTTTTAGTACCGACTCAAACAGTTTTTGTTCGTGCAACAAACACATTAACAGGTTGTTATAAGGTTATACCAGTTGTTGTTGAAGTGAAGCCAGCACCAATTTTGCCGCTTGCAACGCCGCTTGCCAATTTAATAATGTGTGACGAAGACAGACCTGGTAACAACCAAAATGCCAGCACAACTTTTAACTTAACAAGTCAAAATCCGTTTTTGTTAGGAATCCAAACTTTACCAATTTCAGATTTTAATATTACTTATCATATCAGTCAAGCTGATGCTCAAGCAAGTCCGATGGGATTGTCGCCAATTGTCTATCCTTCAACTTATACAGGAGCCAATAATGAAGTGATTTGGGTCAGAATCGAAAACAATATTACTAAATGTTTTCAAACTGCATCATTTGAATTAAAAGTAAATATTCCGTTAGCTTTGACAACTCCACTACCACTCAATGTTTGTGATGATGGACCAGTACCATCTTCAAGTTATCCAAAAACAACATTTAATTTAACGTCTAAAGATGCTGCAATATTAGCAGGAACAACAAATCCTACTAATTTTACAGTTACTTACTACAACAATGAAGCGAGTGCATTGTCAGGAAATACTGCTGATTTAATCGCAACACCAGCTGCTTATGAAAACTTAAGCAATCCGCAAACATTAGGCGTAATTGTTACCAGCGCTGATGGTTGTAAAAGTTACACAACACTGACAATTAACGTATTGCCAGTTCCAATAGCAAAAACAGACCCTACCGATTTGCCAGATCAATGTGATGATAATGTTGTCAATCCAACTAACAACCCCGTAGGTTTTGAATATTTTGATTTGACTACAAATGAAAATTATATCAAAAATAGTGATCCAAATGTTACTTTACGATATTTCTCAACCCAAGCAGATGCAGAAGCTGAGCCACCAACAAACGAAATAACTAATCCTGCGCTCGCTTT
>JAYVIK010000323.1:0-2520 GCA_043770265.1 Flavobacterium sp.
TCTAATTTAGGAAAATTGACATTCAAAACCACGCTATCAGGGAGTCCTTTTTCTAAAACTTCTAAGGTTATGGTCTTGATAAAGGATTTTATAGGTTCAAAATTGGCATTCCAATCATAATCTAAAAGCGAAAAACCAATGGCAGGAATGCCTTCGATTCCAGCTTCGACAGCCGCACTCATCGTTCCGGAATAAATCACATTTATAGAGGAATTGGAACCATGATTGATTCCTGACACACACAAATCGGGTTTTCTTTTCAATATTTCGTTGGTGGCCAATTTGACACAATCCACCGGAGTACCAGAAGTGCTGTATTCCTGAATGATGTCATTGTCCTTAGAAATTTTATTGATAAACAACGTATTGTTTATAGTAATCGAATGACCCGTAGCACTTTGAGGACTGTCAGGAGCGACAACAACTACAGTTCCTATTTCGGACATAACGGCAATCAAAGCACGGATTCCCGGCGCCGAAATTCCATCGTCATTGGTTACTAGAATTAAAGGTTTTTCGTGTTTCAAAGCTGCTATTTTTTAAATTTGTTCGAGACTATTGAGATTAATAAGTAAGTTTTCCTGAAAACAAAGAAACAAAATTAATCTAGTTCTTAAGGAATCCTTTTATTAAATATACATTTTTATATCTTTAACAAAAAATTATAGGGCGTTTTGTTTTTGTTGGCACACTTTTTACCGTAATTTGAACTTTTAATATTTATGGATACAATTATTAACTTTATGAAAAGAAATTATAAAATCCTCATAGCCGTAGTCTTACTTTCGGCAACTTTATTTGCCTTTAAGATTAATTCTGACAAAAGCGCTGATCCCGAAAAGGACAAAATGCTAATGGAATTATTGACTTTTGTAATTGAAAAAGGGCATTATAGTCCAGCTAAAATTGATGACGCTTTTTCTAAAGGAATTTACAAAGATTATATTGAAGCATTAGACCCTTCTAAAAGGTTTTTCTTGCAATCTGACATCGATGAGTTTTCTAAATATGAAACACTTCTTGACGATCAATTGCTCAGTAAAGACTTGACGTTCTTTAATCTTACATACGACCGATTGATGAAACGAATGGAGGAAGGAAGAAAATTATACAAAGACATTTTGAGTTCGCCTTTCGATTATACTATAGACGAGACTTTTAATACTGATTATGACAAAGGACCTTATGCTAAAAACGCTCAGGAGTTGAAAGAAAAATGGCGCAAACAAATCAAATTGTCAACGCTCTCCTCATTGACCGATCGTTTGAAAATTCAGGAGAATAAAGAAAAAGGAATTGTTGAAAAAGCCAACAAAAACGATTCAGATGTTTTAAAATCAGTCGAAATTGTCGAAAATGTAAACATTTCTGAAAAAGACAATTCTTTAGATGGAAAACCTAAAACTTTTGAAGAATTGGAGAAAATCACTCGCGAAAGCTCTTTGAAATCATTGGACGAATATTTTGGTTTTATGAAGGATTTAACGCGTGATGAATGGTTTTCGATTTATTTAAATTCGATAACTGCACGATTTGATCCACATACGAATTATTTTCCACCCGAAGAAAAAGAGCGTTTTGATGTTAGCATTAGCGGAAAATTTGAAGGAATTGGCGCGCGTCTTCAGAAGAAAAACGATTTTACCGAAATCACCGAACTTATTTCTGGAGGGCCAGCTTGGAGAGGGAAATTGCTTGAATCAGGCGATGTTATTATGAAAGTGGCACAAGGAAATAAAGAACCTGTAGATATTGTTGGGATGCGTTTAGACGATGTTGTCAAAAAAATAAAAGGCCCAAAAGGCTCTGAAGTTCGTTTGACCGTGAAAAAAGTTGATGGTTCTATTAAAACCATTTCCATCTTTAGAGATATTGTAGAAATTGAAGAAACTTATGCCAAATCGAGTGTTGTAGAAAGAAATGGAATGAAATATGGCGTGATCTATTTACCTAAATTTTATATCGAATTCGAAAACAAAGATGGTCGTGATGCAGGAAAAGACGTTGCCAAAGAGGTACAATCTTTGAAAAATGCAGGCGTTAACGGTATCGTGTTCGACGTCCGTGATGATGGTGGAGGTTCTCTTTCGACAGTTGTGGATATTGCTGGATTGTTTATTGAGCAGGGGCCAATTGTACAAGTAAAATCGGCTGGAAGACAAAAAGAAGTTTTGTATGATAGAGATAAAAAAATCGAATGGGACGGACCACTAGTGATTATGGTCAATAGCTTTTCGGCTTCGGCATCTGAGATTTTGGCAGCTGCCATTCAGGATTATAAAAGAGGAATTATAATCGGTAGCAAACAAACCTACGGAAAAGGAACAGTTCAAAATGTAATCGATTTGAATCAATTTGTGCGAAGCAGCGACAAAGGTGATTTGGGTGCTTTGAAAACGACAACACAAAAGTTTTATCGAATAAATGGCGGTTCAACCCAATTAGAAGGAGTAAGTAGTGACGTGGTGATGCCAGACCGTTATGCTTATTTAAAAATGGGAGAACGTGATGTGGACAACG
>JAYVIK010000324.1:0-2511 GCA_043770265.1 Flavobacterium sp.
TAACAAAAACCATAAATGTGATGTTGTTTAGCCAATTCAGCTTGATCCTCAAGGGTTTGAAGCAAACGCATATCATAAAATCCAAGGTCTGCAGGCAGGTGTGGCTGATAATGATTTTTAAATCGAGGTTTAGTTTTCACCACATTAGTCCACTCCGTAAAACCTTTGCCCCACCATTTATCGTTTTCTGGTATTGGATGGAATTGAGGTAATACAACGGCTAAAGCTCTTAGTTTTTTTTCCGACATTAAATTTGGTTTTTGCAATAAGATCTTTGCAAATTTAGAACAAAATGGTCAATTTGGATTGGAAATGAATAAGAAAATCTAAATTTTTTCGGAGGGAGAAGTCTAAAATGGTTATCAGAACTTGGTTTCAGCTTATCAAAAGTATTATAAAGGGTATGCTCAGAATTATATTAGGTCATAAAAATTTTAATCAATAGAAAATTTTGAATTGTACCAACCATTTATCCATTATTTTGAACAGGTAAGTGGATTTTACAATAGGTAGAATCATGAAAGTCAGTTTGGATTATTCCACTGATTCCAAAACTTAAATCGAAAGTGCTAGCTGTGTTTTTACAAGAACCACCTTCAATACTTCGTAAGCAATATTATATTTTTTGCCAACTGTTCCTGTTTTTCTATTTCATCGTATCTTTAAATCATTCATTTTCTTTACAGTATTTGTTAACACAACCGCAACACCAAATGAATTGTCAGCAGTTCCATTGGCATTGATTCTTACAACCACGCTCTCAGTTTGTATTGAACTAACTAACCTAAATGTATGCCGGGTTGCAACAATTTTTCCATCATTTTGAATAGCGATACCTGCAAAGTTTAACTTTGTAACACATAAAGCGAAAATGATAAAACCGTAAGTCTCAAGAATATTATCCATAGTCCCATTGAGATAATATCTAGAAAATTTGATTTAACTAATTGGCTATTAAACTTCCGCTGCTTTGGCCAAGCGTTATGTTGCCATTCAGCAAAAGAGATTTGAAAGTATAGGTGCTGTTGTTCAGATTAATTATATGCGTTGCTTTGATTTCTACTATGTCTGTTGATGTTGGTACTTGACCGCAAGACCACGTATTTGCGTTATTCCAGTTGCCCGATGCTACACTATATGTTTCCGTACAGGCGGGCGTATATTCCCAAAGATCGTTTAAATAGCCTGCACCAACGCCAGAACCGTAGCCAATGCCACCAAATAGATATATTTTATTATTGGTTGAAAAACTGCTCGCATAATATCTCGCACCTGCAATATTTGAGGTATTATAAACGCCTTTAGTTCCGTAACTTCCCCCTTGTTCAATTGAGAATGAACCTTTCAGCCATGTCCAGTTATTGGTAGATGGTTTGTACTCCCATAAATCATTCATACTGCTAGCTACACCAATCGAAGCAAAACCATATCCACTAAATAAATAAAATTTCTTGTTATTTACCCAGGCCGCAGCTCCAAACCTTGCCCCTGGATTATTTAGGCTATTGGCAATGCCCTGAGTTCCATACACGCCAAATTGGTTTCTAGTGGTAGAACCTTTCAAAAAAGCAAATAATTTGGTGGTCAGATTATAGCACCACAAGTCATTTAAATATCCAAGATTACCACTTCCATCATATCCATACCCGCCTAAAATATAAACAATATCATTATCTACAAAACTGACAGCGTTTTGTCGTGAGCCAGGTCTTATTGAGTTGGGGCTGCCACTGGTAATCGTGGCACTATTAATGGTATTTGGTCCATTAGACCAAAGCCAACTATTGGAAGCAGGATTAAATTCCCAGAGATCGTTTAAATTACCGAATCCGCCACTAATTCCTTTTCCTAAACCACCAAACAGATATAACTTATTATTGTAAGTCCAAGCAGTAGCACTTTCTCGTGAACCAGGATAGTTCAGCGCATTTTCTATCCCCATTGTGCCATAGCTTCCAAAAACATCAGGAATAAGTGTTCCATTAATCCAAGTCCAATTGTTGGTTGATATGTCAAAAACCCATGTATCGCTCCACCAATTTATATATCCATTTGTTCCACCAAAAAGATATAACTTATTGTCATACGTCCATGTGGCTGATAGTTGCCTTGCTCTTGGTAAATTGGTGACGGCTGTTACGTCAAATATTCCAAAACTGCCTAGAGAATTAGCAAATTTAGAACCTTTGAGCCATACCCATAGATTAGTGGCGGGGTTAAATTCCCATAAATCATTCATCATTCCTGAAACACCGTTTTCATCGTAGCCTTCTCCACCCATCAAGTAAAATTTATTGTTGTAATTCCAAGAATTAGCCCCCCCTCTTGCCCCAGGTTTTAAGGGGGCATCATAAATCCCTAGTTTATTGATTACATTTCTACCCTTTATCCATGTGAAATTATTTGTCATGGGATCATAGCTCCATAGTTCGTTTAAGTTTCCTTCAGTTGAAGTAGCAGCTAAGCCTCCGCCGCCAAATAAAAAGAGTTTATTGTTAGCCACCCAAGATG
>JAYVIK010000325.1:0-2508 GCA_043770265.1 Flavobacterium sp.
GCGATTTTACTTGTGTCCGAAATGTTATAGAGGCAATTATTTGTGCTATAGATGCACCTCCAAGTTCCTACGGACAAGCTTACAATATCACTGATGGAAGTCCTACCCTTTTTTGGGAAACTTTAAATTATGCACTAACAGCACTCAACTTAACACCTCCGTCAAAAAAAGTGCCTTTTTCAATAGCGCTTTGTGCAGCAGCAATTGTAGAAATGAATTCGAAATTATTTTCAAACCATACAGAGCCTTCTCTCACTAAGTATGGTGTTGGTATTTTAGCGAAAAGCATGACACTAGACATTTCAAAAGCAAAGGAAAATTTGAACTACAAACCAGTAATGAACACCTATGAAGGAATAAATGAATATATACAATGGAAGCTAACTCAGAATTAAAAATTCAGCTATTTGCTTCTGGTTATTGTGAAGCTAATGATTATATCGTGAATAAATCAAAAATTTCAAGTAAAACGAAATTTTATGCAGTTTGGGCATTGATTCATTTTCCAAATATAGGTTATGTACTATTTGACACAGGATATAGCGAGGCTTTTCAATTTGCTACAAAACTTTTTCCAGAAAGATTGTACCGTTGGGCTACACCAGTAAGTCTGAAACCCAATCAAACTGCCAAAGCCATTCTAGAAAAACAACAAATTAAAATTGAAGATATCAAATATATCATAATCTCTCATTTCCATGCCGACCATATTGCTGGTTTAAATGATTTTCCATATTCAAAATTTATATGTAGTAAAAGTGCGTATGAAGAAGTAATCAATTTAAAAGGAATTAAGGCAGTTAGTAAAGGAATTTTACATCCTTTACTACCACCGGATTTTAAACTGCGTTTGTCATTTATTGAAGAGCTCGCTGATACTATAATCATAAACAAGTTTGGAATGACGGAGTTTAAACTGTTTGGTAATAGTAATTGTACTTTTGTGTTGTTGCCCGGTCACGCAAAAGGAATGTTAGGATTTATTTATAAAAACAAAACAGAGTCCTTGTTTTATGCAACTGACGCCTCGTGGAATTATGATACTTATTCAAAAGGTATTTTACCGCATAAAATTGTAAAGTTGTTTTTCGATTCTTGGGATGATTTTATCAGAACTCAACATAAAATTAAAATGTTTGAAAATGAAAATAAGGATTTTAAAATTCTATTTACGCACTGCAAAAAAACCTTAGCCTACATTTCTAATGAAATTTAAATTAAAAATAGTGTACTATTTGTTACAATTACTTTTTGTACCTAAATTTCGTTCTCATAAAGCAATTACAGCTTTTCAGACTGAAAAGATGAATAAATTTGCTAAAAAAACACTATCTAAATCCAAATTTTATCTCCCCTATTTCTCCAATAAAATATTGAATTGGAAAGCAGTACCACAAATTACAAAAACAGAATTTATGGCCGCTTTTAATGAAATAAATACCAAAAATATAAAACTTGAGGAAGCAATGCAGGTGGCTTTGAGAGCAGAACATACCAGAAACTTTAAAAGCGAAATCAATGGACTGACAGTAGGATTATCAACTGGAACCAACGGTAAACGCGGACTATTTTTAGTCTCTGAAAATGAAAGAGCCCATTGGGTCGCCTTGGTTATGACTCGAGTTATTAAACCTAAATTATTTAAAAAACAAAAGGTGGCATTTTTTCTTAGGTCGAATAGCAATCTATATTCATCAATTGCTTCAAGCTTCTTTGAATTTAAATACTTCGATATATTTAAACCCTTATCTGAATTGCTGATTGAATTAAATAGTTATCAACCCAATATTCTTGCCTCCCAACCATCAATTCTGATGGACATTGCTTTGGCACAAGCTAATAATGATATCAGCATTTGTCCTACTCAAATTATTTCTTATGCCGAAGTATTACATGAAAATGACAAAAAAACAATCAGTAAACTGTTTAAAGTCACCATTACTGAGGTATATCAATGTACTGAAGGGTTCTTGGGTTCAAGCTGTAAATATGGAACTATGCACTTAAATGAAGATTTTATTTGTTTCGAAAAGGAATGGATAGATGAGAATAAATTTTACCCAATTATTACCGACTTTTCTCGTCACTGTCAGCCCGTAATAAAATACAAATTAGATGACATTTTACAGATAAAACAAATGGAATGTGCTTGTGGATCAAAACGTTTAGCAATTGAAAAAATTATCGGACGGGACGACGATGTTCTTATTTTGAATGACATCAAAGTGTATCCCGATTTATTAGCTCGAAAAATTGCTTTGTTCACAGATAGTTTTCAAAAATATACGATTACGCAACTTGGCTCAAACCAATTGCAAATCAGTATTGTATGCCCTGATTCTAAATGGAGTGAAATGAAAACTATTTTCCAGAATGTAGTTACTGGCTTTTTAAATGACTTAGGAATACTGGGTACAGAATATGAATTTGTACACAATCCAAAAGAGATCAACGGCATTAAAACTCGGAAAATAGTAAGGTTAACGACTAAAAATAGTATTGGATAGA
>JAYVIK010000326.1:0-19857 GCA_043770265.1 Flavobacterium sp.
ACCCAGGACCCCATCATTAAAAGTGATGTGCTCTACCAACTGAGCTATCGAGTCTTTTTCTTTTCTTGAATGCGGGTGCAAATATAAGGTCTTATTTTCTATTTTTCAAAGGTATTTTATTATAAATTTGTCTTTTTTAAACAAACGCACTTAACGCCTTAGTATATAAGGTTTTATTCAAATGAGAAAAATTATTTTATTAGGTTATATGGGGTGTGGTAAGTCCACAATTGCCAATAGAGTGTCGAAAATTACCGACATTCCTTTCGTTGATTTGGATAAAAATATCGAAGAAAGAACAAATTTATCCATAAATCAAATTTTCGAACAGCGTGGTGAAATCTATTTTCGAAAGCTAGAACGGGAAGTTTTAATCGATTTATTGAATACTTCGGGTGAATTAATTATTGGTCTAGGAGGTGGAACTCCTTGTTATGCCAATAATCACGAATTGTTGAAAAGCGAAAATATAATGTCCATCTATTTGAAAGCGTCGGTAGATACTTTATTTGAAAGGTTGAGTTCTAATAAAAGCAAGCGTCCACTTATAGCCAATAAAACCGACGATGAATTGAAAGAATTTATCGCTCAGCACCTTTTTGAAAGAAGCTTTTACTACAATCATGCAAAACATAAATTGGTCATAGACGGCAAATCTAAAGACGAAACTGCACAGGATATTGTAGGTCTTTTAGCTTAAAAAGGCATAATTTTCGTTATTTTCATTGAATACAACTTCAACATTATCTAATGACGAGGTAGATAGCGAAATACCTTTGAAATCAGCTTTTACGGGATATTTTTTGTGATTTCTATCCACAAGTACTGCGGTTTTGAATTTCTTCAAAGGCACATCTAGAAAATGTCTTACAGCATAAATCAAAGTTGTACCTGAATTCAAAACGTCATCTACCAGGATTAAACCTTTATTGGAGTATTCGTCTTTTGTTAAAGACGTTATTATAGCTGATTCAGGGTTGCGTTTATTGATTTGTACTTCGCAAAGCGAAACTTTCAATGGGGAAATGGTATTGAGTGAATCTGCAATTTTTTTAGCAAAAACAAATCCATTAGATGCGATTCCAGCGATCACTATTTCTTCTTCATCTATAAAAGTTTCGTAGATTTGGTAAGCAATTCTTTTTATAGTATGTTCGATTTCCTGATTCGATAATATGATATTTTTGCTCATTTTGAAAATTTTAAATTTGCTTCGCCAGTTCGCTGAAGCTCGGGTTAGATTTCAGATTTTAGATCTGATTTATTAGATTGGTTTTATTGCAATTGCCATTTATTTTTTTATTCATTTATTTCATTCCCAAAATCCTCAATGTCACGACGATCTTTTTTAGTAGGGCGACCATCCCCATTTTTTCGATAATGTTCCTTTGACAATTTTAATAATTCTAGATGTTCATAGACTTCGGCTGGAGTTTCATTTTTTCGATACATATCTACTAGTTTTGCTCCCACACGATTCTCTGGAATATCCAGAACGGTAATGATTTGGGTGATTTGATCTTTCCTAAACGTAATCTTATCAGTTGGGAAAACTTCCTTCGAGGGTTTAGCAACCTGACCATTTACAGTGACATGATTTTTTTTACAGGCTTCAGTCACCATATTTCGAGTCTTATAATAGCGTACACACCATAAATATTTATCTATTCTCATAAATTTTGCAAAATCGAAGTTAAATTCTACGCAAAAATAAATCAAAATTGTATCTTGCGCACTTAAAAAAATTAGTTATAATGAACAAATTTAAGTTTTATTTTATAGTATTAATGGCATCCGTTTCTTTATTTTCTTGTACTAAGGATGATCCTGCAGCACCAGTAGAACCACCAAGAGATTACAATGTACAATATAACACTGAAATTGAACTTATTGAGACTTATTTAAAAACTAATTATATTAAAGTAATTGATAATCCAGGTGGAGTTGATGATCAGGATGTAACAATAAAAAAGCTTGAAATTGGAGATGTCGTAAATAAATCGATTTGGGATCAAAAAAAATATCAACTTTTGGTTCGACCTGTAAAAGTGCACAATATTGAATATAAACTGTATTATTTGGTTTTAAGAGCAGGGATTGGTGTTTACCCAACTAATACCGATAATATACTTACTTCGTACAAAGGCGAATATTTATCTAGTGAAACTATTTTAGGTATTTCTTCGTTGAAAACAACTTTTTTTGAAGAAGTAAAATTTCCACAAACTATGAAAGACCTCTCAGGTCTAGATTTATTACCTCAAGGATTTGATTTAATAAAAGGTTGGAAAGAAATTTTTCCGCAATTTAGAACAGGTACTTCTACTGTAAACGGTAATGGAACAGTTTCTCATTTTGATTTTGGCGCGGGCGTTATGTTTATTCCTTCGGGATTAGCATATTATAATACGGGTTCTGGCGGAATTCCTGCTTATGCACCGCTAGTTTTTAGTTTTAAATTATATGAAATACAAAGGTTAGATCACGATAGTGATGGTATTATTGATATTGATGAAGACTTAGATAATGACAGATATTTACCCTACTTCAGAGAGTTAGTAAAAGGTACAGCGATTACCGACGACACTGACAAAGATGGAAATCCTGATTATTTAGATTCTGATGATGATGGAGACAACTATACTACTAAATTAGAAATCAGAAATCCTTTAACTGGATCACCATACTTATTTGAAAATATCCCGAGTTGTGATGGTAATACATCTAGTCCAACTCGTATTAAAAAATATTTGGATAAAAATTGCCACTAGTATAAATATTTTATAAAAATGAGCTTCTAAATAAGTATTTTAGACGCTCAATTTTTTTGAATTTATTTGTTAATGTTTTATTAAAGAAAACTTTCTTACTTTCTAAAGTTTATACTCTTCCTTTGAAAAATAAATTTTAACTTAATATAAAAAAAATGAAAAAATTATTAGTTGTACTAGTTGCTGTAGTTTTTGCATCCTGTAGTCAGGATCAAATAGAATCCCCAAATCAGTTGGAAGCAAAATCTTCTGCCTCTCTGTTAGACGGAAGATTGTTATCCTTTTCGAATGACAAATCCTTTATTAAAGAATATTCTGAATTGACAGAGATGAAAAGTGTTAAGGAAATACAAGCGTGGATTGATAAAAAGGGTCATAACTCGTTATTAAATAATTCTAATGATACAATTGACATGCAGAATGATGTAGTGGATAACAAAAGAATTATTTATTCAGACGCTTTAAAGGCTGTTTTAAATTCTGATTCTAAAATCAAAGTGAATGGAAAAGTAATTTGGCTTAATGAAATTACATTCTATGAGCTTTCAGCAAAAGATAATGATAAAAAAAACCAAGATTTGCTTTTAATTAAAAATGATTTGGAGGTATATGGGAATTTATTAAATAAATCAAATTTGAATAAACAGAATGTTACAGGTCCTGCCTACAGGGACATTATACCAAATGAAAATAGGAGTAAGACTTATGTTGTGGCTTCTTCAAGAGGGCGGCACGTAATAGATTTGTATAATGAAACTATTGTTTTAAATGATCAAATAGCTTCAAGTAAAATGTTTCTAAGGTTCACTCCACAATATAGATCTTGTTCGTTTTGGAGATGTACTTGGAAAAATGAAAATTCTGAACCTTGGAGAATATATAGTGGAAATTTATCAACAACAATGAACGAATGGACAATGATAAGTTACAATACAATTGGTGGAACACCTTTTTATGGTCAAAATACTTTTTTAATAGCTACGTGGAGTATATATGTTCCACAAATTCCTTTATTTCAAAATTTCAATGTATCAGGTAATGTTGAGTTTTTTGACACATCCGTAGGAATTCCTGGATATCGCACATCTTTATCTTGGTTTTAAATACTTTCACTACAAAAAAACTATGTTTTACATTATTAGAACAATGGTATTTTTATAATTTACTCGTAAATTATTCTTTCAAAAGATTTATTATCTGCTATTTCACAGTTGATTAAACAGAAACGACATAGTTTCCATCTTATTATGATACAAAAGTTGAAATATTAGAATATACATCGCCCAATATAAAAAGAGTTCATCGATGATGAGTATCCAGTTACACGATAAACGATAATATTACAAAAAACCTCGAAAGTGGAACATTTTCGAGGTTTTTTTATGATTCAAATTTGATGTTTATCGATTATCCAATTTTATTTTGCAAACTACTCCAACCGCCACCATTGTAAACTTGGGTATAGCCATTTGAGGCCAAAATACTTTTAGCCGAAGCACTTCGCATTCCTGATGCACAACACGTAATGATGGGTTTGTTTTTGTCTTTCAGTTTATCCAAATTGTTTCTCAAATTATCCACCGATATGTTTATGGAACCTTTTATGTGTCCGCCGGCGTATTCTGATTTTGAACGAACATCCAAAATTGTTGCGCCATTTTTCACCAATTCTGCATAGTTTACTCCTGGTCCAAAACCGAATAATTTTTTTAATGTGTTGATCATTGTATTAATTGCTTAAAGATTTAAAATAATTTACGTTCAGCCACGAACCACCATTATAACATTCGATGCCATTTTGTGACAAGTAATGATGAGCTTAACCACTTCTTCCTCCTGAAGCACAACACAAAATTAGCGGTGCTTTCAAAGCTTTTAAGTCTTCGATTCTTGCTGGAATTTCATTCAATGGAATGTTGATAGAACCCGCTACGTTGCCACCCATAAATTCTTCATAAGTTCGCACATCTACAATAGTGCCTAAGTTTTCTTTTAGTGTTTTTTCCATATTCATTTTATCTGTTTTTAATTATTTGCACTTTATAAAGTGTTTTACTAATTAGTATAGCGCAAAAGTAAGCCAAGGATTGTACTTGGAGCGTAACTTTGGTTACACAAGTAAGAATATGTAAAAAAATAAGAATTACTTTTTACGAATGATAGTCAAAATCGTCACAGGAGGTTTGAAATATTGGTTGTCGTTTGGCCCAAGAAGTTGAATTTTTTTGACCACATCCATTCCTTTTATAACTTTCCCAAAAGCGGCAAAACCTTGTCCGTCTTTGTTTCTTTTACCTCCAAAATCCAAAGAAGCTTGGTCATTAATGCAAATAAAAAAACTACAAGTAGCCGAATCTGTTGTGTCTCTCGCCATAGAAATCGCTCCGTTTTTATGAAGCACGCCTGTTTTTGAGGTTCTTTCCAATGGAATCGCAGTAAAAACCTTTGTCGAATCGACTTCGCCACCTTGAATAACCTCAATTTTCACAGAATCCTTCGGCTGATTGTTTAAGGTTACCGAACGGAAAAAAGTCGTGTTGTCATACAAATGGGCATCGACATATTTCAGAAAATTGGCAACCGTAATTGGTGCTTTTTTTGGATACAATTCTACCGTGATATCGCCCAAAGAAGTCTTGATAATGCAAGTTTCCTTTTTTTGAGCTGAACTATTTGTGATTGTAAGGAGTAAAACTAGTAGTAAGAAGATTTTTTTCATCGTTTTGTTAGTTTAAATACTTTCTCCAAAAGTCAGCAAGTTGTTGTCTGGGTCAAGCACAGAAAATTCTTTTTGTCCCCAGGGTTTTATTTCTAACTGTCCGTTGGAATGAATGCTTGTTTTATTGTCCAACAAAGTTTGGTAATAGTTATCAATATCATCCGTTCGGATGTAAACTGGGCCATAGTTTTTTTTTGGGTCTAAGGTTTTGAACTCAAAAAAATGAATTTGAATCCCCTCTTTTTGCATCATCAAATAACCTTCAAAGTCAGCACTTCCAAATTCTTGAAAGCCTAATTTGTTGCTGTAAAAGTTCCTTGTTGCTTTTTTGTCGCGCATGGGTAACTTTGGATGTATGGCTTTTAACATATTCATTATTGTTTCTTTTCTAAATAATTGAGAGTTGAAGTAGGAACGGATTGCAAAAGCCTAGTTTCGAATTATAAAAGTCTATCGATAAATTATTGAATGAATTGCAATAAATACCATAAAGACTCCAAAGAACATTAATATTATCCCGTAATGTTTAAAAAACTTATATCCTAAAAATAAATTTAGACTAACATTAGGCTTTCTTTTTTCTTTAGTATTCAGAAAATATCCACCTATTATCAAAGCAAATCCTAAAGCCAAATCTATCATTTTATCATTTAAATCCATGTGAAATAGCAATATAGATTTACATCTCAATAGATATTTTTACTTTTCCACCCAATCCTTTTTCAACAATGTCGTACAGGGTTTTTAGCGTTAAGTTACTTCCGTTGTTTTCAATTTTCGAAATATATTCCCGTTTTTTGTCCACAAGTTCACCGAGTTCTGTTTGGGTTAAATTTTTTTCTTCACGAGCTTTTTTTAGCATTAAACCAATTTTAAAACCACCAAAATCACGGTCTAATTCATCACGTCTTTCAGTTCCTTTACTTCCGTAAACATCGTCTTTAATTGCTGTCCAGCTTTTAGTTTCCATTTTCTTTTAATTTATCGTTAAAATACATTTCCATTAAACGCAATGCTTTTTCAATTTCGTTTTTTGGTGTTTTTTGTGTTTTCTTTTGAAAACCATTTAGTAATATCACCAATTTTCCATTGTCGAAGAAGCAAAAAACTCGCCAAATATTGGAAGCAAGTTGTATTCTAGCTTCATAAAGTCCATTTGTTCCCTCTAAATGTTTTAAATAATTGGAAGGGACTCTTTCAAGAGTTTCTATAGCTTCAATTATTTTAAAGATTTTATCTTGAACTTTTTGAGGTTGTTCTTTAAGAAAATCTTCAAAATAACTTTTATACGCTATTACTTCCCTTACTTTCATTAGGCAAAGGTAACTTAAAAGTTACTAATAAAAAATGATGTTTTAAAAAAATCTTGAATGATTTTTATTTTATTTTTTGTTTTCTTCTCTGCTTAAAAAAAACATCACGTTCTTGTTGTTCCCAATTTATCTTTCATTGCCCTTCGGAAACAAAAGCAAGTTTGTTCTTTTCTTGGTTTACAGCTAATCGAAATATTTTAGAAATTCCCAATGCTTTGAAATTGGCTAATTCTTGCCACCCTTTATTTTTAGAGGTAATAGTACAATAAATAAGGCTAGATTCATTCGAAGAAAACAACCATCCATCATCAGTTAAATAAAAATCTTCGGTGTTTTTGGGTAATTCAATCAGTTGAGTTATGCCGCCTTTTTTGTCAATAAACGATACCCAACTTCCGTTTTTTAGCTTCTGACAAATTACAATTCCATTGCGGTATTGATACAAACTCCTACCAATGCTGTCTGTCAAGTACTTTTCGGTTTTGTTTTTAATGTTGATTAATTTCAAAGTAACTTTTGGTTTCGACAAGGTAAACGCAGCAATTTCGGACTTGTTCAACCAGCAATAATATCCTATAGAATCCTTTGAAGTATATAGTTTTTCAGTAACTAGCCCATCTAATGAAATTCGGGTCAGATTTTGATCTGTGTCTTTTACTACAGAAATAAATTTACCGTCTGGTGTCGTTTTTGGAGAATATTCTGCTTCACTATTATTGGTAAATTGTTTGGTAGTGGCAGTGGCTAAATCATATAAAAAAACATCAGTTTGGTTTTTATTTCTGGAACTAACATAAGCGACTGCATTTAACTTTTCGACAAAACTGGGTTGGTTATCGTAGCCCACATTATTACTAATGTTTACAGGTTTTGTATTTGGGTCGATACTAAATGAAGTTGCATTCTTTTTAATATCGAGCAAATACACCTCGGTTGCAGGTTGTGCATTTGTAGTGAGTTGAAACAATACAATTAAAAATAGTAAGCGGTTTAATTTCATATTAAATAGTGTATAATTTGTTTAAGCCTTCTTCATTATTTTTATGTAATGTTGTTTTTTTTGTGGGTACGGATTGCAAATCCTAACGATCGGCGTAGTTTTTTTGTATGGTATGCTGGGTTTAATTATTTAGTTTTCATTTTTTTTAGCCAATTTTCATAATAAGGTCTATCATTATTGGCAGTTACTTCGTACCATTGTGAACAAACGAAATACCTTTCTCCGTTAATTGTAACAGAAGGTTTCCAATACCGTATCCATTCTGGATCATTTGAATTCAATATTTTTTTTAAAAACGGAAATTGAATATCAAATGTTTGTTTTGAATAATCTTCTCTTTGCAACTTCGCGATTTCATCAGAATTGATTAAATTATTAATTATCAGTTCATTTAAAGTTTCTCTGACATACTTTCCAATGGGGAGTTTGCCGTTATTTTCATTTAAATTAGCAAAATTTCTTTTAAACTGTATTTCTTTTACATTTTTTGGTAAATTATCTAAATTCTCAATTTTAGGCAACGATGATTTGTTACTAATTTTTATAGCAATTTTATTTTTTAATTCTTCAATAATCTTTGAACTATGTTTTTCTTTTAAATCATCATAAATAAGTTTTAAAACATATTCATTGCCTTGAGTTGAAGTGAAAAAATTAATTAAATCAGTTATAGATTTTTTTTCTTGGATTTGGGTTAATTTCTCATTACAATATTCTATTAACTTTTTTTCGTCAAATGTGTCTCTTTTTATGATTTCAATTAATTTTAAACCTTCATCGTTATTTTCAGTAAATTCAATTTCACTTAATTTAATAGGATGTTTATTGTCGTCAGGATCATCGTAAAAAAACTGGATGTTCTCTCCTATAAATAATCCATATTTCATTTTCAGTTGAAGCATATAAGAAACAAGTTGTTGAGAAATTCTTTCACTTCCTTGATTAGAGGCTCTTTTTAGCTCGATCGCTAAAAGTTTTTCTCCAGCTAAACTAATCAAAATATCAAGTCTCAACCTATTATTTGCTCCAATAGGTAAACTTTTTTCTGTTTCGATTTCATTCCTATATCTTGACCAACCTAACTTTTCAAAAATATTGACTACTTCATTTTGAAAAAAAGCTTCTTTTGAATTTTCTTTCGAATGTTTTTTTATTAAAAAACATATTTCATTCCATTTATCCATTTTACTATTCTTACTCTGTTAGATATTTTTAAAAAGCAATCATCAAGCCTTCTCCTTCACAAACCCATCAATCACTTTTTGGTAATAATCAAATGTAGTTTTTGCGATAGATTCCCAACTGAAAATTTTCAAAACGCGCTCTCTTCCAGATTTCCCCATTTGGGTTGCCAAAGCTTCATCTTCTAACAAAATATTAATTTTAGCAGCAAAAGCTTTTTGAAAAGCTTCAGGATTTGCAGGATTAAAATCGGTTCTGGAAACGCTTTCGAGGGGAATTAAGTATCCTGATTCTCCTTCGACAATGATTTCTGGAATTCCACCTACATGACTTCCTACAACTGGAGTTTCGCAAGCCATAGCTTCGAGATTGATGATGCCAAAAGGTTCGTATAAAGAGGGACAAGCAAAAACGCGGGCGTGACTGTACAACACTTTTATTTTTTCACGTGGCAACATTTCCGAGATGAGGATAACTCCCTCTCTTTCTTTTTTCAAATCAGCAATCAAAGCTTCGGTTTCTTCGGCAATTTCCTTGGTGTCGGGAGCTCCGGCGCAGAGTACGATTTGGCAATTTTTATTGAAATGTTTGGCGGCAGAAATCAATTGCGAAATTCCTTTTTGTCGTGTAATGCGTCCTACAAATAAAACAAAAGGAATGTTAGGATTGATTCCTAATTCAACAAGTAAATTATTGTCAAAGGTTGGTTGGTAAAATTCCGGATCGATTCCGTTATGGATTACCGTCACTTTTTCGGGATTAACGTTGTATGCTTCGATGACGTCTTCTTTCATTTGTTGGCTTACGGCAATAATTCCATCGGCGGTGTTGTAAGCGCTGTTTTCGATCCAACGTGAAAGAAAATAACCATTTCCTAATTGTTCTACTTTCCACGGACGATGTGTTTCTAAACTATGAGTAGTCAAAATCAAAGGCGATTGCAACAATTCACGAGTCATAATTCCAGCTAAATGCGTGTACCAAGTATGACAATGAATC
This sequence comes from Flavobacterium sp., assembly GCA_043770265.1. Taxonomy (GTDB): domain Bacteria; phylum Bacteroidota; class Bacteroidia; order Flavobacteriales; family Flavobacteriaceae; genus Flavobacterium. The sequence continues at coordinate 9,985 of JAYVIK010000326.1, forward strand.
ACATCAGCTTCTGGCGTGGCTTGCGACAATTCCACATTTCGACTCATATTGTGAAACATCTTAATGTGCGGATTGGCATCGTCAACCATTTTGGTGAGTGAAGAATTAATTCCACGAACGTGCATCGAATCGGTGTCAACATTTTGGTCGCCAAAACAGCGAACTTCAACCTGACCTAATTTGGCTAATTCTTGGCTTAAAAAATCGATATGAACACCTGCGCCTCCGTAAATGTTAGGTGGAAATTCATTGGTAAAAAGAGCTATTTTCATTGTGATGGGATTTTATATTGTGAAAGTAAATTAGTTATTTTTGTTTCCCAAATATAATAATTATCAAGAATTTATTGCTAAATAGACGAATTAATTTTTAAAACTAAAACCCATAAAAAAACCGAAAATTTCTTTTCGGTTTTGGATTCTTTTTATTTTTTCAATCGGTCTTTAAAAATCTTTTCGAATTTCGCGATTTTGGGTTGGATTACCATTTCGCAATACGGTTGACTTTTATTGTTTTGGTAATAATTCTGATGATACTCTTCGGCTTTGTAAAATTGGGTCAAAGGTTCCAAAGTAGTAACAATTGGACTGCTATATACTTTTTCGGAATTTAATTTGTCAATAATAGATTGGCCTTCTTTTTTCTGTTGCTCGTTGGCATAAAAAATCACGGAACGGTATTGGGTTCCCACATCAGCGCCTTGACGGTTCAAAGTGGTTGGGTCGTGAACGGTAAAGAAAACTTTGAAAATCTCATCAATATTCGTAATGGAATTGTCATAAGTAATTTGAACCACTTCCGCGTGACCCGTTCTACCAGTGCAAACTTCTTCATAAGAAGGATTAGCATTTTTTCCTCCGGCAAACCCAGAAACTACAGATTGTACTCCTTTTAAATTTTCGTAAACAGCTTCTACACACCAGTAGCATCCACCACCAAGTGTTAATGTTTCAAGATTGTTTTTGTTGTTAGCAGCTGAAACAACACCTTCAGGAACAAAATCCAAAGCTATAGAATTCATACAATATCTTTTGCCAGTTGGCTTGGGACCATCATCAAAAAGATGTCCTAAATGCCCGTCACATCTTCCACAAAGGGCTTCGATTCTTTTCATTCCATACGAATTGTCTTCTTTGTACACCACGCTGTTTTTGTTTTCTTGTTCAAAAAAACTAGGCCATCCGCAACTACTGACAAATTTTTGATTGGATTTGAATAATGTATTGCCACAAGCTGCACAATAATAGGTGCCTTTTGCTTCAGAATCCCAAAGTTTTCCTGTGAAAGCTCTTTCGGTATCGGCATTTCTGGAAACAGCATATAAATCTGGGGAAAGTACTTTTTTCCATTCGGCATCAGAGACATTGAGTTTTGTGGTGTCGGTATTTGAATAATAGGGATTTCCGGGTTTGTTGATTGTGTTTTCCATGTTTAAAGGATTTTGAGTAGTGTTTTTAGTGTTTACAGATTGGCCGCAAGCTTGCAGCATAAAAAGAGGAATCAAGAATAGCAAGATTCGACATTGTTTTTTTGTTTTCATAGTTTACTTTTTTATTTTTCAAAAGTAATATTGACTTTAAGGTGAAATTGTCATTTAGTTTACAAACAGTTTATTATTTAGATAAATTTTAACGTTGTATTGAATATATCAAATTTTTTTTTGTTGATTTTAAAGCCATAAAATTAATCTTTTCAGATATTAAACGCTCGTTAAACTTTTCACAAACTTTCTACAGTTCAATAATCCATTTCTTTTTTCGTATTTTTGGCGAGCTAAAAAATTATATGGAAGAAGAGAACGTAATATTGGTAAACCAAAATGACGAGCAAATAGGTTTAATGCCTAAAATGGAAGCGCACCAAAAAGCTGTTTTGCACCGTGCCTTTTCGGTATTTGTATTGAATGATAAGAATGAGATAATGTTACAACAACGAGCTAGTCAAAAATACCATTCTCCTTTGTTGTGGACCAATACATGTTGCAGTCATCAGCGCAATGGTGAAAGCAATATTCAAGCCGGAAGTCGAAGATTGTTTGAAGAAATGGGTTTCGAAACGGGTTTAAAGGAATTGTTTCATTTTATCTACAAAGCACCTTTCGATAACGGATTGACCGAACACGAACTCGACCACGTGATGATTGGTTACTACAGCGGAGAGCCAAAAATAAATCCTGAAGAAGTAGAAAGTTGGAAGTGGATGAGTATAGAGGATGTAGCTAACGACATTCAGTTGCAACCCGAAATCTACACCGTTTGGTTCAAAATTATTTTCGATGAATTTTATCATTTTTTAGAAGACCATAAGATTTAAGATTGCAGATTGTAGATTTCAGAGTGAATTTTAACTTTAAACCTTTAAACTTTACCTCTAACCCCTAACCCCTAACCTCTAACTTAAAATGAGAGTAACTATATCCAGAAAAGCCCATTTTAATGCAGCGCATCGATTGTATCGAAAAGATTGGACTTTCGAGCAAAACGATGCAGTATTTGGCAAGTGCAACAATCCTAATTTTCACGGACACAACTACGATTTGATTGTAAGTGTAACTGGTGCAATAGATCCAGAAACCGGGTACGTTATGGATGTTAAGATTTTGAGCGATTTAATAAAAGACGAAGTCGAAAAGCCTTTTGATCATAAAAATCTAAATTTAGATGTTCCTGAATTTGAAAATCTGAATCCCACTGCCGAAAATATTGTGGTCGTGATTTGGAACAAATTAAGAAAAAAGATAAACCCCGAAATGGATTTAGAAGTGATTTTATATGAAACACCTCGAAATTTTGTAACTTATAAAGGAGAATAATGGCATTACAAGTAGGAGATAAAATCCCCAATTTTTCAGCAAAAGAGAGTAATGGAACCGATTTTGATAGTTCTTCTGTTTTAGGTAAAAAACCAGTTGTTTTTTATTTTTATCCTAAAGATAATACACCAGGTTGTACCGCACAAGCTTGTAGTTTTCGTGATCAATACGAAGATTTTAAAGATTTGGGTGCTGAGGTAATCGGAATCAGTAGTGATAGCGTTCAATCACACGAAAAATTTGCCAAGAGATACAAATTGCCTTTTGTTTTGCTTTCGGATTCTGATAAAAAGCTCCGAAGCCTTTTTGGAGTTAAAACTAATTTATTTGGATTATTACCAGGTCGAGTAACTTATGTTGCAGATAAGAATGGAATTATTAAGTTGGTTTTCGATAGTATGAATGCTACTAGCCATATTCCAAAAGCATTAGCTATAGTTAAGAAATTTGGGTTATAATAACAATAATTTATTCTGAGATTTAGGTTTGTTTTTGTATTTTCGCAGAGTTTCAAATTTAAATTATTTAAAATGAAATTATATCCATTACAATTTGAGCCTATTCTGAAAGAAAGAATTTGGGGCGGACAAAAATTAAAAACAATTCTTAACAAACCAATCACTTCAAAAATTACTGGTGAAAGCTGGGAATTATCTACTGTTGAAGGTGATGTCAGTGTGGTTGCCAATGGCGATTTGGCTGGAAAATCACTGAATGATTTGATTGACTTAAATCCAGATGCACTGTTAGGGACTAAAGTTCATAATAAATTTGGCAAACAATTTCCATTGCTTTTCAAATACCTTGATGCTCGTGAAGATTTATCAATACAAGTGCATCCCAACGATGAATTGGCAAAAATACGTCATAATTCTTTCGGAAAAACCGAAATGTGGTATGTGATGCAAGCCGATAAAAATTCTAAATTGATTGTAGGTTTCAAAGAGGATTCGAATGCTGCTGAGTATTTAGAAAACCTCAAAAACAAAACCTTACTTTCGATTCTTGACAATGTAAATGTGGAAGTTGGCGATGTTTTCTTTTTAGAAACAGGAACCGTTCATGCTATTGGAGCTGGAATGGTAATTGCCGAGATTCAGCAAACATCTGATATTACGTATCGTTTGTATGATTTTGATAGAGTAGATGCGGTAGGAAATCACAGAGAACTGCACGTTGATTTGGCTTTGGATGCTATCAATTACAAAAAAATTGACACTTATAAGAAGTACCCTAAAGAATTGAATCAATCGAATTCTATGGTGGATTGTCCTTATTTCACGACTAATTTTCTTCCATTAGATGGCGAAGTAGCAGTAAATAAAACGGGAGATTCATTTACAGTATATATGTGTGTCGAAGGTGAATTTGAATTGGAATATGAAGGTGAAAAATTCAAATATATAAAAGGAGATACTGTTTTAATACCAGCAGCTTTGAAGTCTTTTGTTCTTAGTGGAAAAGGGTCACTTTTAGAAATTTATATTTAATAGTCGTTAGTACAAAGATTATGTGTACTTTTGCAATCGCAAATTAAAATTAAAAAATAAAATGGCAAACGTTAAGAATTTAAAAAAGGACATCAACTACGTTTTAGGAGATATTATAGAAGCAGTTTACTTGTTTGAAATTTCTACTACAGGAAAACCAACAACTGAATCTAATGCTTTAATCGACGAAGCAATCGCAGCTTTTGATACTTTGATTACAAAAGTAAACGCTAAGAATGTTGAAAACAAAAAATCCCATTTCAAACAAATCAATGTTGAATTGGAACAAACTGCAAATCAGTTGATTGCTAAAATCAACGAATTACAGTAAAAAAAGTCAATAAAAAGGTCTGATTTTTTTTGGAAAATTAAAATTCAGACTTATATTTGCACCCGTATTGAGTCGCCAGCGTAGCTCAGTTGGCTAGAGCAGCTGATTTGTAATCAGCAGGTCGTGGGTTCGAGTCCCTCCGCCGGCTCAAAATGAAACCATCTAACTTTTGTTAGGTGGTTTTTTGTTTTTAAATAAGTCTCTTGCGACTTTTGGGAAAAATTTGAAAAGATTGATTTATTTTTTTGAGTCGTTGACCATTCGTTTTAAAATTGCCCATTGTTTTAGTGCATCGCGAGCTTCAACAGCGGGATAACCCAGCATTGTTTTTCCAGCTGGAATATCGGTAACAACTCCAGAACCTGCGCCAACGATAGCTCCATCTCCAATTGTAGTGTGGTCTTTAATGGAGGCGCTTCCACCAATAATAACACCATTCCCTAAAGTGACTGAACCCGCTAATCCTGAATTCCCTGCCATTATGCAAAATTTGCCTAATCTACTGTTATGACCAATTTGTACTAAATTGTCAATCTTGCAGCCATCACCTAAAACTGTTGAACTGAATTTTCCTCTATCTATACAAGAATTAGCGCCAATTTCGACACCGTTACCAATAATTACATTTCCAATTTGTGGAATTTTGACCAAACCTCTTTCTGGACAAGGGCGAAATCCAAAACCGTCTGCACCAATAGTGGCATTGGGGTGAATAATACAATCATTACCGACATGACAGCGTTCACGAACGACTGCGCCTGACCAAATTATGGTGTTTTTTCCAATTGTACATTCGTCAAGAATGGTAACATTGGGATAAATAGTAACGTTTTCTCCAAGCTTTACCTTTGGACCAATATAACTTCCAGCACCAATTCTCGTTCCGTTTCCTATTATTGCAGTGGCATCAATAATAGCTTTGGGATGAATTTCTGTATGGAATAATGGAGTTGGCGGAGCGAAAAGTTCTAAAACTTGTGACATTGCTAAATCGGCATTTTTTACTTTAATGAAAGCCCTGTTTTCGCCTGGCTCAATTGAAATATCTTCATTGACAACCGCGGCACAAGCTTTGGATGTTTCCCAAAATTTTTCGTATTTCTTGTTTCCTATAAACGAAATTTCCGAAGTATTTGCCAGTTCCAATTGTTCTGGTGCAGTTATTTTTATCGAAGTTTCGCCTATGATAATTCCTTTTAGAACTTCGTTTATTTCTTGAATAGTATAAGTCATTAGATAATAGTTGAGGTAGTTTTGAATTTTTGCTATCAAATAAAATGAATTTTGATTGTATTTCCTAATGAAATCTAAACAACCTTCCTATATTAAATTTTGCAATTCAAATCGAAAGATTGAAATAATTCATTTTATACGACATTTAATTAATTATATTTGAAATCATAATTTACTGTAGTTGAAACTACAAAATTTGCAAAACATGAAACTCTCAAATATATTTTTGGTTTTGTTCTCAATCCTAATTTCGACTACTACTTTGCTATCACAAACAAAAAATAACATTGAAAACGCCCTGTCAATCGCAGAAAACAACAAAGACCAACTCGAAAATATAGAGCAATTGCTCGTTGTTTATAACGAAAAACCAAAAAATTTTACTGCTGTTTTTGTGGCTTTGGAAAAGAAAGACAAAAAGTGGTTTGTAAAACAAAGTCCAATTGAAGCTGGAATTGGTAAAAATGGTTTTGCATTACCAAATCAAAAACTGGAAGGTGACGGCAAATCTCCAACTGGAATTTTCAAGTTGGGAAAATTGTTTTCATATGAAAAACAATCCAGCACATTATTAGAAAATCAGCAAACCACCAAAGAGGATAAATGGATTGATGATGTTAATTCGCCTGATTATAATAAGCATATCATTGGCATTACAGCTGCAAAATCGTATGAAAATTTATTACTAAAAAATGACGTTTATAAATATTGCATGGTGATAGAATACAATACAAATCCGGTTGTAAAAGGAAAAGGGAGTGCCATCTTTTTCCATTTGGCTTTAAAGTTATCCTCTTTTACTTTGGGTTGTATCGCTATCAACGAGGAATATATGAAGTTGATGGTAAATTGGCTTGATCCAAAACAAAATCCAACTATTATTATGGGGAATCTTGATGTTTTGAAAGCTGGTTTGTAAATTATCAAAAAAAAGACCTAACAAGTTTTAAAAACTTGTTAGGTCTGAAATTTCATCTAAAAAACGGCTGTTATTTATACAATTTCTTGTAATACTCATCCACCATTCTGGCAGAATCGAAATACGGAACAACTTGTTTCATACTAGTTTCAACTAAATCCCACCATTTTTTTGGAGTGTCATAATATAAAGGAAGGATTTCATTTTCGAGCATTTCATATAGATTATTCAAATCCATTTCATCCTGCAAATACGTAGGTAAATTATGATCAACAATAGGCAAAACGAATGAATTTTGGGTTTTATTCAAATCTTTGAATTCCCGAACCCAGCCATCATTGGTCGAAAAATTAATAGCGCCATTCATTGCCGCCGTCATTCCCGATGTTCCCGAAGCTTCTCTGGTAACTCTTGGATTGTTTAGCCAAACATCGGCACCTTCTTTCAACTGACGCGATAATTTCAATTCGTGTCCGGTAAGAACTGCCATATTTTTGATATTTTTACTAATATGAGTCAAATTATCAAAGTTATGAATCGCACCATAATCCATTGGATAGGGTTTTCCAGCAAAAATAATTTGTACCGGTTTGTCTGTATTTTCTAATAATTTAATGAAACGATTATAATCTCGAGTGATTAAATCTGGGCGTTTATAATCGGCGAAACGTCTGGCCCAAACAATTGTGAAAATTTTAGGGTCAAATAATTTTCCCGTCTGATCCGCAACAACATCAAAAAGTTTTTCTTTTAATCTCGTTTTTCTTTTGATTAACGCCTCTCTGTCTTTGTTTTCGAAAGCCTCGTCTAGCCAAGGGTCAGCCCAATATTTCTTATTTTGAGCATTGGTAATATGAATAATCGGGCAAATTTCAGGAAAATCTTTCCACATATATCGAGAAACTTCTCCATGTAGTTTTGAAACTCCATTAGCAATATGACTCAATCGAAGTCCAACCAAAGTATGATTGAAAGTGTCATCCCAAATTCCGGTAATTTCTCTCACTTTTTCCAACGTAATTCCATCAAAGAAACTAAAAGAATTCAAGAGGTGAATATTATGTTTTTCATTTCCAGCTTCCTCGGGTGTGTGTGTGGTAAAAACCATTTTTTCTCGTATGGCTTCTACGCTTTTGAATTTATTGTATAAATGGAAAACGCAAGATACTCCGTGTGCTTCGTTTAAATGATAAACATCGGGTTCATAATCTAAAGCATCCAATAATTTAGCACCACCAAGACCTAAAACCATGGTTTGCGCAATTTTTGCCATTGGGTCAGAATCATACAAACGGAAAGTCGTTGATTTTGCCAAATAATCGTTTTCGGGTAAATCAGTTGAAAGAAAAAACATTGGAACAGTGCCAAAAATTTTTGGATTTAAATAATAAGCGGTTACCCAAACATCGGCATTATTGATTTTTATGGTAAACTTTAAATTTGTTTCTTCCAAGAAATGATAAATTTTTTCCTGAAAAAGAACGCCCATCGAAAGGTCTTCTTTTTTGTATTGGTCGTAATATCCTTTTTTCCATAATATTCCAATCCCAACTACATTTTGCTTCAAATCATAAGCGCTTCTCATGTGTGAACCGGCTAGAAAACCTAAGCCTCCCGAATATATTTTCAAGGATTGATCTATAGCAAATTCCATCGAGAAATAGACCGCTGATTTTTTGTATTTTGAATTAAAAGTATATGGATGTTGGTATTTTTCAGGTAGTGTCTTGCTCATTTTTATTTTTTTTTGAATTAATTTCACAACAAACATACTATTTTTATAGATAACAAGAAAAATATAAAGGGTGAAATCCACCTTGAAAAGTGATAATTTAACACTGTTTAAAACTACTACGTCGTAGTGAATTAAGTTTAAAATACAAACCCAACAAGTTTCTGAAAACTGTCGGGTTTAATTTATTTATGTCAACATACAACCTAAATCTGCAACCTGCAATCTAAAATCTGCAATCTAAAATTCTTCCTTCTGTCCCATCATCATCAAGAATGCTTTTAGGAACTCATCGATTTCGCCATTCATCACGCCATCCACATTGCTGGTTTCATATCCGGTGCGAACGTCTTTGACTAATTTATAAGGTTGCATCACATAATTTCGGATTTGCGAGCCCCATTCGATTTTCATCTTTCCGGCTTCAATATCAGAGCGTTGCGCTTGTTGCTTTTTTAATTCAATTTCATACAATTGCGATTTCAGCATTTGCATCGCCCGATTTCTATTGTCGTGTTGCGAACGCGTTTCCGAACATTGAATCTGAATCCCCGAAGGTTTGTGTGTCAACTGAACTTTCGTTTCCACCTTATTTACATTTTGCCCACCAGCTCCGCTCGATCGCGATGTAATTATGTCGATGTCAGCAGGGTTGATTTCAATTTCAATTGTATCGTCAACCAGAGGATAAACATAGACCGAAACAAATGAAGTATGTCTTTTGGCATTACTATCAAAAGGGGAAATTCGTACCAATCGATGCACTCCGTTTTCACCTTTAAGATAGCCAAAAGCATAATCGCCCTCAATTTCTAAAGTTACTGTTTTTATTCCAGCCGCATCGCCTTCCTGATAATTCAATTCACGAATTTTGTACCCTGACTTTTCTGCCCACATCATATACATTCGCATCAACATCGAAGCCCAGTCACAACTTTCCGTTCCGCCAGCTCCAGCCGTAATTTGAATAACGGCACTCAAACTATCGCCTTCATCAGACAACATGTTTTTGAATTCGATGGCCTCAATATGGTTTTGTGTAACACTGTATTGTTCGTCGAGTTCTTCAGTCGAAAGTTCACCTTCTTTGTAGAATTCATAAGCGAGTTGTAACTCGTCGGACATTTCGACTGCTTTGTTGTAATCTTCAATCCATTTTTTCTTGGAACGAAGGGTTTTTACATAGCTTTCGGCTTCTTTTGGATTGTTCCAAAAATCTGGAGCCAAAGTTTTTTCCTCTTCATTAGTAATCTCGATAAGTTTGGCATCAACGTCAAAGATACCTCCTCAACGCACCAAGGCGCTCTACAATACCTTTTATTTGTTCGGTAGTTGTCATAAATTATAGTAATTTTG
>JAYVIK010000327.1:0-19814 GCA_043770265.1 Flavobacterium sp.
AGTTGCTAACTCGCTCGATGTTTGCCCCAATTTTTTGACACAAATTACACAAATTACACAGATTCGAGACGCATAAATTACACAAAATTCCGACTAAAGTCGGTGTAAGTATTAATAAAACTACATTTACAAACTACTCATTTTTAATCAATTGAAAAGATTTAGATAGAATTAGAAATGTTTTTTATTACACGAATTCTTAGAAAGAAATAAAATTAGTGAATTCAATTTTAAATTTGATAAAAATTAGTGATAATTGGTGTAATTGCTTCGCCAGTTCACTTCGTTCGGGTCGTGGCTAACTTTTTTTCTTTTTTTAAAAGCTAATGCCTTGGCGATTAAGGATTCAAGGATTTTTCAATTAAATCAATTTTTTTCTTGCAATCCTTTCTTTCGCTTCTTTCAGGAGCATGTGTATTTTTTCTTCAAACTGTTTTTTGGGGGGTAATTCGGTCCAGTATTCGGCAACCATAATTCCATCTTTGTGCATTTCGAGTAGCTCTATTTGTTCTCTACTACTTTCTGCGCAAAGAATTAGTCCTACAGGTGTATTTTCGCCGTCTTGTTTTTCGTATTTGTCTAACCATTTGAGGTATAGTTCCATTTGACCTTTGTGTTTGGCTTGAAATTTCCCCAATTTCAATTCTATGGCGACTAATCTTTTCAGTTTTCGATGGTAAAAAAGTAAGTCTAAATTAAAATCTTCGCCATCGATTATCATTCTTTTTTGGCGTTCTACAAATGAAAAACCTTTGCCAAGTTCGAGGATAAAAGTTTCTAAATCGTGAAGTATGGCATTTTCTAAATCCTTTTCTAAAAAAGTATTTTGCAAACCTAATAAATCAAGAATATAAGGATCTTTGAAGGTGTTGAATGGTATATGCGTAGCTTCCACAATTTGAGCATCAGCAATGCTAGTTCTTTCGAATGATTTTAAAGCGATTTGTCTTCTTAATTCTCTTTTTCCTAAAAGTTCATTTGAAGATTTTTTAGCATAAAAAATTTTGGCTTCGTAGTTTTTTATTGGTAAAAGGATTATAAAGTGCGACCAACTCAATTGTCGTGCCAGTGGCACGACAATTTGAAAATCGGTAAATTGTTCTGCAAACTGCATCATTCGACGAAGATTTTTTATTTCAAAATTTCTTCCATACTTGTTTTCCAATTGTGTAGCCACTGTCGACACAATTTGTTTTCCGTATTCTGCACGTTTGTTTTGTAGAATATCTTGATTGATGCGATTACCAATTTGCCAAAACAAAATAGTAACTGCACTATTGGCTTGAACGGCGACTTGTTGCTTGCTTTGTTCAATAAGTTGCGACAATTCGTTGAGCAAGTCTCGGTTCGGAAGGATTGAAATATTGGAATTATCCGCCATAATTAGTGATTTGTTTTGTACACAATAATTAAATTTCTAAAAAGTAAGAAGCAAACAAATGGTTTATTAGACAAACGTACTAAAAATCAATGAAATATAAACAGTCTGCAATAAGCAGAAAATTATTTTATATAATTTTTGTGACTATAGCTATATGATTTCTATTATTTTTGAACTTTTTAAATATTGAAGTTATTTAAACTTTTTCCATTTGCTAAAAAATTTGTCTTTTGCACCCACTTTTTGCCTTTTTTTCGTTCCGTAGCCCAGCTATGCAACAAAAAAAAGACTTCAATTGGCTACAAAATCCTAAATTTTAGCTTCGCTCAGTTCGGCAAATGCCTCGTGTCGCTAAAATGCAAAAAGTTTAAATCACTTCATTGATTCATCAATAGGAAAAACAATATGAGGCGATTTCTTTTTTTTATATTAATAATTGGCCTGAGTTCAAAAGCCTTTGGGCAAATGGAATTCAAACCACAATTCAAACCCATTAAACCGCAAACGAATATTATAAAACCTAAAAAAGAAAATGACATTCCTCCTCCAACCAACTTGCCAAAACTAGATGTACCAAAAATAGTGACTCCTAATGTGTTGAATGAAACGAATATTTTTGGCACCAAACCCAAACCCAACAACTCCTTTGAAATAGGAACTCCAGAGAATCATTTTACGATGACGCCAACCCATAAATTTGTTAATCCCGGCGATGCAGTAAAAGATCGATTGAATAGAAAAGCCGATAATGAAGACCAAATTGTTTTTCGTAGAAATCAAGATTTAGGAAATTTCAAGACCAAATCAGCAACTGCGAAACTAAGTTATCGCGATTATGGCGAAGTCGATGGTGACGAAATACGAATTTTACTCAATGATAAAACAGTGGCTACCGAAATTTATTTGGATAGTAATTTTAAAGGATTTGAAATCACTTTAGTCAATGGATTCAATAAAATTGATTTTGAAGCACTTAATCAAGGTCGGTTGGGACCTAACACGGCTGAATTTTGTATTTATGATGAAAAAGGCGAGCTTATTTCGGCCAGCCAATGGAATTTAGCCACTGGTTTTAAAGCCACTATCATCATTACCAAAGAATAAAAACTATTGTTTTAAAAGTGTATTTTACTGTTTAAACAAAAAAACCAATTCAATAATTATACTTTTTTTGTGATTTTTGATACAGAAATTCTATTAAATTTGGACCAACAATATACATGCTCCGGTAAAAAAGCTATGAAAAAATTTCTTTTTTTTATTTTTATGATTAGTATTACATCAAGCGCCTTCAGTCAGTTTGATTCTAATATTAAATTCAAAGCTATACCACCAGCAAATACAAAACCTAAACCTAAAAAAGAGCTGCCGCCTCCCTCTGATTTTCCTAAATTGGTTTTACCAAAAATCGTTGCGCCAAATGTTTTTACAGCAACAAATATATTCGGAACAAAACCCAAGCCAAATTCAGAATTTGAATTTGGTACAGCCGAAAATCATTTTTCGATGACTTTGAAAAACAAGTTTGAACACAAAATGGGCGATGTTTATATTACCAATATGACTAAAGATTTAAGTAAAACAATGATTCGCGAAGGTCTCAAAGAGGATACTAGTTTTTTGGATAGAATGGATCGGGATTTAGGAGAATTTAAAACCAAATCTAATTTTTTATTCATAAGTTACAGAGATTACATTCAAATCGATGGTGATTTGATTAACATTTATGTAAATGACAAATTGTTTCGCTCTCAATTGTATTTGTATTCTCAAATAAGTCAAGTTAAAATTCCATTGGTAGTAGGGATTAATAAAGTAGAGCTGGTTGTTGCAAGTACAGGAACTTCAGGCGGAAATACTGCTGAAATTCACGCTGGTGATGATGCTGGCAAAACAATTACCGATGAATATTGGAACAATTTGGCATTAGGAACCAAAATTAAGTTACTAGTAATAAAGGAGTAAATTATTTTTTTTCTACATTCAATTTTTCATTCCCAATTATAAAAAGTATTTTTGCCCAATGCAACACAACGTACTTATTTTAGATTTCGGATCGCAATACACACAACTTATTGCCCGACGAGTTCGCGAATTAAATATATTCTGCGAAATTTTCCCATACAATCATTTTCCAGATGATTTATCAAGTTATAAAGCGGTAATCCTCGGTGGAAGCCCATTTTCTGTTCGTGGAGAAGATGCGCCACACCCCGATTTATCTCAAATTAGAGGGAAATTACCCATGCTTGCCGTTTGTTATGGCGCCCAATATTTAGCCCATTTTAGTGGTGGTGAAGTGGCATCCTCCAATACCAGAGAATACGGAAGAGCTAATTTATCTTACATTAAAGACAACGAAGTTTTCTTTGAAGGCGTTTCTGAAAATAGCCAAGTTTGGATGAGTCATAGCGATAGTATCAAAGCATTGCCAACCAATGGTGTAAAGCTAGCCAGTACTCACGATGTGGAATTTGCTGCTTACAAAATCGAAGGAGAAACGACGTATGCCATTCAATACCATCCCGAAGTTTTTCACTCTACCGATGGATCCAAAATGTTGGAGAATTTCTTGGTAAAAATTGCCGAAGTTCCTCAGAATTTTACGCCAGGTGCTTTTGTTGAAGAAATCGTGGCCGAAATGAAAGAAAAATTACAAGACGATAAAGTAGTTCTTGGACTTTCTGGAGGTGTCGATTCTACTGTAGCAGCAGTTTTATTGCACAAAGCCATTGGAAAAAATCTCTATTGTATTTTTGTCAATAATGGTTTGCTTAGAAAAGATGAATTTCAAAGTGTTTTAGACCAATACGAAGGAATGGGGTTGAATGTGAAAGGAGTTGATGCTTCGCAACGTTTTTACGATGCTTTGGCTGGAGTTTCCGATCCAGAATTAAAAAGAAAAGCCATTGGAAACGCATTTATAGAAGTTTTTGATGTAGAATCGCATCGAATTGAAGACGTAAAATGGTTGGCACAAGGAACTATTTATCCTGATGTAATCGAATCGGTTTCGGTAAAAGGACCTTCGGCAACTATAAAATCTCATCACAATGTAGGCGGTTTACCTGATTATATGAAATTGAAAGTGGTGGAACCGTTGCGAATGCTTTTCAAAGATGAAGTGCGTAGAGTAGGAGCAACACTAGGAATTGATCCCGAATTATTAGGAAGACATCCTTTTCCAGGGCCTGGATTATCGATTCGTATTTTAGGAGATATCACACTAGAAAAAGTACAAATTCTGCAAGATGTCGATAAAGTTTTTATCGACGGATTAAAATCTTGGGGATTGTATGATCAAGTTTGGCAAGCAGGAGCCATTTTACTTCCCGTAAACAGCGTTGGAGTAATGGGCGATGAGCGTACTTACGAAAAAGTAGTAGCACTTCGAGCAGTACAATCTACTGATGGAATGACTGCTGACTGGGTGCATTTGCCGTATGAATTTTTGATGAAAGTTTCTAACGATATTATCAATAAAGTGAAAGGTGTGAATAGAGTTGTGTATGACATTAGCTCAAAACCACCAGCAACTATCGAATGGGAATAATAAAATAGATATTATTTTCTAATGACAATTAAGTGAATTTTATAAAAACGGTATCAGATTTTGGAATAAAATTTGATACCGTTTTGCTATCTTTGAAAAACTAATTTTTTATACAAAATAGGGATGAAATATTTTATAATAGCGTGTTGGGTTACTTTGGTTTTTTCTTTCAACAGTTTTTCTCAAGAAAAAAACACAACTCACAAGGTGGTTAAAGGGGAAACAATCAATCAAATTGCCCAAAAATATAATGTCACACCTTACGATATTTATCTATTAAACCCCGATGCGCAAACGGGTTTAAAACTGAATAGCGTTTTGCTGATTCCCAAAAGAGGAAACAACAAGAAACCCAATTCAAAAGTGATTACCCACAAAGTAGAACCCAAAGAAACTTTATTTGGTATCGAAAAAAAATACGGTGTTTCAGATGAAGCTTTGAAAAAAGCCAATCCTGATTTAGAAAAAGTAGGACTTCAAATTGGACAAACGCTTGTTATTCCTTCAAGTTCAGAAGCAAAAATAATTGTTTCTATTCCTGAAAAATTGCTGTATCATCAAGTACTTCCTAAAGAAACCAAATATTCTATTGCTAAAACTTACGGAATCACAATCGAAGAATTAGAAAGAAAAAATCCAGAAATTATTCCCAATTTAACCATTGGTTACCAACTTATCATCAAGGGAAATCAACCAAAAACGGACAAAATTAGCGTTATAGAATCGAAGAAAGATTCGGTAAAGCCAAGTCTTACTAAACTTTTTATTCCGCAAGAAGCCGAAATTAAAAAAGTCTACACTTCATTATCGAAAAACTCGAATGACCGAAAAAAAATAGTGTTGTTATTGCCTTTTAATTTAACTAAAATTGAAGGAGATACAGTAAATTCTACTGCAACTCGCCTGAAAAAAGACAAGTTTTTGAACATGACTATGGATTTTTATTCTGGAGCATTAATGGCAATAGATTCTGCTAAAACCATTGGAATTCCTGTTGATGTTAGTATTTTCGATTCGCAGGAAACCAAAAATAGTTCCAATATTTCGGCTATTCATCAGCAAAATAATTTAGAAACAGCCAATGCTATAATTGGTCCTTTTTATCAAAACAATGTCGAGAAGACAGCTGCTTTAGTGCGTAATACTAATGTTGCCGTGATTTCGCCTTTATCGAAAGATGTTGGAAATTCATTTCCCAATTTATATCAGACGATTCCAACAAGCGATGTTTTGAAAAGAGCCGTTTTCGATTATATGATTGCAAAAGGTGGAAATATAATTGCCGTAGTCGATAAGAAAAAAGAATCGGCAAGACAATTTATCCAACAGAATTATCCTGGAGTAAAATTTGCTGCTTTACTTGAGAATGGAAATTTATCGGCTGAAAGTTTGAAAAGTTTGCTTGTCAAGGGCAAAACGAATTATGTGCTTTTAGCTTCTGAAAACACAGGAATGATTAAGTGGACAATGACAACAATGATTAGTGTTATGGCAATCTATTCAATGCAATTGGCGATTATGGAACCTAACGAAACTTTAGAAACTGATGAGATTAATTTTGAAAATCTTACCAAACTGAAATTAATGTATCCTTCAATTTCTCGCGAAAACGAATCACCTGAAGCTTTAATTTTCGAAAAAGAATACCGAAAGAAAAACAAGATTTCTCCAAGTTCCTATGCCACTCGAGGTTTTGATATAACTTTTGATACGATGATGCGTTTGTCGCAAGGGAAGAGCTATCAAGAAACATCCGATGTTACTGCTACCGAACAAGTTGATAACAAGTTTGAGTTTTACAAAAAAGCGGATGGTGGCTACACCAACAAAGGAATTTATATCTTGAATTACGATACTGATTTGACGATAAAAGAAGCGAATTAAGAAAGTGTTCAGTATTCAGTTTTTAGTATTCAGTTTCGTGCAAATCCATAATCCAAAACATTTAACCCAATAACGACTTCTAACCTCTAACTTCTAACCTTTAACATGACTTCAAAAGTAACTTATTTAGGCGATTTAAGAACTTCGTCAATACACTTGCAATCGGGAACAGAAATTCTTTCAGATGCCCCTACAGACAATAACGGAAAAGGGGAAGCTTTCTCTCCAACAGATTTAGTTGCTAATGCGCTTGGCAGTTGTATGATTTCGATTATGGCAATTAAATCAAAGGATTTAGATCTCGATTTAATCGGCTCGACGGTTTCAGTAACTAAAATTATGCAAGCTGAACCAAGAAAAATTGCCAAAATTATTACTGTCTTAGAAATGTCAATTGCTACAACAGAAAAGAATAAGACTATTCTAGAAAGAGCAGCAATGACTTGTCCTGTTTTCTTAAGTTTAAATCCAGATATTGAGAAAGAAATTAGTTTTAATTGGAAGTAGAATAAAGAATAAAGAACAAAGAAAATAGAATAAAGATTTCTAGATTAAGTCTATACTCTTTTTTCTATATTCTTTTCTCTAAAAAATATGGAACAAGACCCAAAACAACTCATCAAACTTGCGCACACTAAAATGCCTTTTGGCAAATATGAAGGACGATATCTTATCGATTTGCCTGAGTATTATGTGGTTTGGTATTCCAATAAAGGTTTTCCAAAAGGAGAGCTTGGGCAACAGTTGCAGTTGATCTACGAATTAAAACTCAACGGACTCGAAGAGTTGATTCGGAATATTAAAAAAAGGTATCCAAAGCCGTAAAAAATTTGCAAATTCGCAAATAGTCACTCAGAATGAATCTGATAAATCAGCGAATCTGCGATTTTTTTTTAGCTTCCAACTCTCAACTCCCAACTTCCAACTCCCCGCTTATTTCGTAACCACAATTACGATTTTATTAAAATCAGCAGCTGCATTGATTACCGCTTTATAATCTTCAAACTTATCTAGCGGATAGTTGATGATGTTATAAAACTCGGTATTTTCCACTAAAATTTCATCACCGTTTTTGGTATATTTACTACTAAAACTAGCTTCGGTTTTGCCATTTACTTGAGTTTTATAATCCATTGTAAATTTATCCAGATTTTTTACGGTAGCCCCTTTAGGCAATACTATTTTTATATTTCGAGTGTATAAATGGGGATAATCAATTTCTACAGGCAGCGCTCTTTTGTTTTCTTGATAGAATTCCATTTGCTTTCCGATGGTTTCACCAACTGAAAATAAGTAGTTTTCACCCGCTTTTTTGGTCAGTTCTTTTCCTTCGAATGTTACGTTTAGGACAAATGGTTTTTTGCCAATAAATTCGGTACCGTCGTTTTCGGTTGTCAAAGTTTTGAATTCAGTTTCTACGGTATAATTTTCGGCTATACTTTTCAAGAAGGCTTTGTATTGATCGGCTGAAGCGAAATCCTTTATGGGTTGGAAATTCAAACCTGAATAACCGCCAAAAGTTAGGTTGCTGGTTATCAAAGGATTTTCGATATCTTGAGTAAAATCGACAGTAATATTCATAATATCGTGAGAAATGTCGTTACCGGGAATTTCGATAAATCTAATTTCGCCAATACCCATCGCAACACCTGCAAATATTTTTTCTTTGATAAATAATCCGTTGTTATTCGCAATTGTGTTAGGAAACAAAGGAATACGGAACTCGATTTCTGTTGGTGTCAAATATTTCTTGATTGTTGGAAAATAGAATAATATTTCATTTAGATTTTCAAAACTCTCAAAATCTTTATCAAAAGGAACTTTGTATCGGTCTGAGGTGAAAACCATATTGTTTTCGATTTTGAAGTTTTTGAAAACGGCCAAATATATTCTTAGGATATCAGTTTGATTGGCTTGTTTTGTTTCGATTATATCCGATAGAGTTGCTTTGGAATCAATGTATCTGTCGTAAGCAATGGCTTTTTTGATTTTGTTTTCAATGTTCCAAATTTGCTCTTGTAAATCGTCTGATTTTGGAATGGTCTTACAAAAATCATCCAAAGATTTTTGTTGTTTTTTATCCAATTCTGGATTCAGTCTTTCATATAAATTGGTTGCAAATTCTTTAAAGTTGTTTAAGTTTTTACTGCCGCTATAGATGTTTTCGTCCAGTTTGTAGCGAAATAATTTTAATTGTAAAGCCCAATTTGAGTATTGTTCATCATCGTCCAAAGCTGGAATATTTTTTTCTGAAACAGATAAAACAGTTCTGTTTTCAATCTTTTTAGAATCGATTACTGGTTCGCTTAAACCGTTGTAGGACTTCGTTTTGAAAACAAGATGACTGGGATAAATCAATTCAAAATTTAAGTTGGCAATTGGATATTCATCTTGCATTTTGATGGTTTGACCTGAAAATTCTGGGTTTTCTTCAAGCACATAAATTTTTTCAATTACAGCTCCTTTTTCAAGACCATTTACTGCAAAATAATTGTATTTCATGCCCTTTTCCTGGTCAACATCTTCTTTAATATCTTTTTGGTCTAAATTAATTACAGTGCCGTTTTTTAGAATAACTCTGGCTTTATTGACCAATACACTTTCGTTCAAACTGAAAGGAATGTAAATTTTATTGTTGCGTTCTATGGCGTCATCGGAGTTGATATAGATTTTTTCGTGCAATAATTGGTATTGTTTAGCAGCTTTTCCTGTCACTACAAACTCTATTTTTGTAGTTCGATCCAGAATAACTTCATTCTCGTTTTTGTATTTTTCTGGAATGTCAATTTTCGTTTCTTTTTCGTTCCAATCGTAATTTTTAAAGGAATATTCTTGAGCAAAAAGCAGTGAAGCGCTAAGGATTGCTGCAAAGGTAAAAATGCTTTTTAAGATGTTATTTTTCATTATTTTTCTAATAAAATTAGGGTTTCGATATAATTATTTTTTAATGCTTTTATGGTCTTGTTCCAAGGTTCAAAATCAGATTTTTCGAGCAATAATTTCTTTTGATGTATCTGGATATTTAATAGTATTTTAGTGTTTTTGACTTCATAAACAAAATCTGCTTTTAGATAATCATTGTCTAAACTAAAGTTTTTTGGAAGGTATTTTACTGTACAATTTTTCGGAATTTCCATTTCGTATTGACTGTTTACGAAACTTAAATAATCAAATTCAAATTTAGCAATTCGGTCTTTTTCTATAATTAATTTTTCAAAAGGTTTTTCGAGAAACAAATTTACATAGATTTCATTATCAGCTCTTATGATATAATTTCCCAAATCAAAATTATAGTTTATTTGATAGGGTTTGTCTCTGTCTTTTATATTTTCTTCGGTAAAATCTTTTAAATTAAACTTGTTATTCCCTTTGAGAACAAGACTTTTTATCATTTCGAATCTGGTTTTGTTTGTGGCATCACCTACTCGTGGTAAAATATGACTTCGGCTGTAACCATTAAATTGAACTTTTCCAGAACCAACGAGCTTGTCTTTATCGATTGCAAATTTCACTAGTTCGTTTACTTCATTTCTCTCGGCAGGAACAATGGGTACGGGGATTATTTTATAATTCGCTCCATCACCATATAATGCTTCTTTTCCTTGGATAAAAGCGGTGGGAATTCCATAAAGCGTTTCCTTGTCTGTACCATCAAGAAAAATGTATTCCTCTCCTTTTTTATACACGGCAATCATGTGATTATCAACTGCCGGAGTTGCTAATTCGTTATAAGAATAAGGGATTTCACGGGTACCAATCCAACAGATAAATACATTTTTGACATTTGCATATTTTGCCATTGCCGTGATTATGCTAGCCATATCTTTGCAATCACCAAATTTTCTTTCGCAAATTAAACTGGCTTCTCTTGGAATAAAACCTTCATAACCATTTTCGAAAGCAATGTATTTGATGTTGTCTTTTACCCAATAGAAAATGCTTTTCATCTTGTCCTCGTCACTGGTAAGATTCGCTGTTATATTGAGAGTAATTGCTTTTAATGTTGGGTCTTCGGTTTGATTTAATTTTTTTGTAAAATTTTGGTAATAAGCATATAGTTTATTTACATCATCCAAAACTTCTATCTTGTTATTGTTGATAGTATAGTCTTTTATATAAACATTGATATGTGGAATAACATATAAATATCCTGGTGAATTTCCTTCAAATTTCACAGGTTTTACCTCTTTCATTGTCCATTTATAAATCCATTTCCCTTTTTTTTCTGTTTTCGAAAATTCAATTAAATGGGATTCGTCATTGAAAATTTTGTAACCAATGTTGATGTTTTTATCTGTTTTTATTTCCAATGAGGAGTTTTTTATTGGCAATCCACCGCCAAAAATAAATTTATGCAGTAAAAAAGGATCAACAAACTCGGTTTGGTAGTTGTATACTTTTTTGGCTCCAGCTTCGAGATTTGGAAAAATAAGCTGACGTTCTTTTACATCATCATAAAATACAGAACGCTGCCCAGATTGAATTTCATTGGTTTGAGTAACTTTTATTTTTATTTCCTTTCCATTATCATTGATAACAGTATAAGCTTCGTAGCCCAGAAGTTTGACTAATTCAGAATAGGTAAACGATTCTTTATTGTTTTGAATGCCGTTATCCGTTAGAATTATGGACTCGTATTGATTATTCTGAAGGACTTTCAGCTTGTTGTTCACAATAGAAAAATCGTAGGCCTGAACGTCATTTATAACCAATTCATTATAATCAGGATAGGTTTTTTTGAATTCTTCCAGTAAACTTTGAGCGTTTGAGGCAAATGTAATAAAGAGGCAAAATCCAATGCTATAAACACGTTTATTTGATAATTTCAACCAATTCATTTGAATCATATTTTTTAGTTAATACTAATTTGCCTTCGTTGTAAATCAATACATTTCCGTGTAATTCATCATTTTTATATTCAGCTGTTATCCAAGGTTTTCCATCTTCTTTGAAATATTCCTGAAGTCCTTCAAAATCGCTGTTTTTAAAGTGTTCTTTCTTATAAACGTTGCCGTTTGCATAATATTCTATGCGATTTCCATTTAACAAATTATTGGTATTATTGGACTCGTATTCCGGTTTTCCCAACTCATTGTTGATGATTAATTTTCCTTCTACATTTCCTTTTACATAGTTGATTTGTATGGCTATTTTTCCGATAGGATAAGAAGAAGAAATTTCGGCAGTTTCATTATTTATTTCCACTTTCTCATTGAGTTCGCCAGTTTTGCTTTTTCGGATATAATATTTAATGCTTTTCTCTTGGTATCCAATTGTCAAAATAGGTTCTCCTTTTTGATTGAAATAGGTGTAATCACCTTCGATTGACCCATTTAATTTATTGCATTCCTGCATCTTCATTTTATTGTGGTAAAACCGAGTCGTTTTTCCGTTTTCATCTCCAAAAGTGTTTTCGTCAGTATATCTCAAATTTCCAACAATATCATATATTTTGTCAATACCGTTCAATTTTCCGGCGTAATAGGTGCTTTCTCTGTAAATCGTTCCCAACGGACTGTAATCTTTATAGGTATTATGCCTCATGCCATTGATAAATTCTGATTCTGTCATTGGATTATTGAACTTGTCTTTTTCCAAAGATTTTCCGTTCAATTCTCCATTTACCAATTCATTGATTATCATCGTTGTTCCATTAGTATGGCTAATCGTGAACTTCCCCGTTTTATTTTTGCAATCAAAATGGCTTACTTTTTCTCCTTTTGAATTATAAGTTTCTGATGAAGTCACTAAGTCCTCAATATAGTTATACCTTTTAGAAATAACGCCATTTTGCCAATATTCTAATTTTTGAAAATTCGTACTACCATTGATAAGAATGCCCTCGGATTTTAAGGCACCATCTGGATAAAATGTTTTGAAAGGTCCATTTTGTTTTCCTTTTTCGTAGTAATAATTTCGGTCTAATTTTCCGTTTTCATAGACTTCATAAAGTCCGTTGATAGTGTCATTAGTGAAGTTTCTTATGGAATTAATAAGTCCATTTTTTTGATAATCATAACTCAATCCATTTTGGGTTCCTTGATTGTAAAACTCTTGTAACCTCTTTATTCCCTGAGCAAAGTGATGATTCCATTCGCCCGTTTTTTTTCCTTTTTCGAAATTGCCCGAGGCCAATTCGTTTCCGTCAAAGTCTTTCATAACAAAAGGTTTGTTGGATAAACTGATTTCAACAGGATTACTATTATTTTTTGAAAATTGAAGCGCTGATTTTAATTCTCCCGATTTATATTTTTCTTCAAAGTATTTGTTCCCATTACTATCAAAATAACTGTAAGTTTCTAGTTCTTCTTTGTCATTATAAATGGATTCGGTATCTATTTTTCCATTAGCAAAATAATTGATAGATTTTTTTATTTTTCCGCCTTCATAAATATTTTCTTTTTCTAAAGCCGAGTTGCTGTAATAACTTTTATAGGATCCTTGAATATTTCCATTTGCATAAACAGCTTCGGCTTTTACTACCTTACCATCATAATATTCTACATATTTACCATCTATTAAGTCGTTGATGCAACTGTAACTTTCAGTCAAATCTCCCACTTCATTGTAACTCAAATAAGGGCCATTTAATTTTCCTTTGATATAATTGCCATCTGTTTTTCTGCTTCCATTGGGATAAATGCACGTCAATTTTCCTTCGCGTTCGCCATTGATAAAGTTAACTTCACATTGTTTTCCGCCATTTACATAATGAGAAGTTCCAATGCCATTAAGGACATCCTCCTTGTAATTTTCGATTACACTTATCGAGCCATTCGAATAATAAGCGGTTCTTGTTCCGTCAACTTTTCCGTTTTTAAAAGATTTCTCTTCGGTTAAATTTCCTTTGTCATCAAAATATTTTTGAATTCCGTCCAACTCATTATTTTTAAAATTCAATTCACCTACCAGATTACCATCTTCGTTAAGGTATTTATATTTTCCTTCGCTTTTTCCATTAATTTGAACACCAATAAGATAGGGAACTTTATTTTTTAGGGTAACAATAACTTCCTGCTGAGACCCAAAAAGATCCATTTTTCTTTTTCCAAAGGAGTTCCAAAAACCTTCTAAGACATAATTATCATTAAAATCTACTACTATTTTCTTTTTTGAAGTTAGCTTTTTGCCTATTTTTTCTTGCATTCCCTGCAGAATATAATAGGAGTAGGCTTCAAATCGTTGCTTTTCCATCATATCTTTAATCCAAGGAATGTAAATAGTTTCGAAAAAACCATCGCCCATTTTATGATCCAAAGAATATTCAGCAACGGCCTGAATTTGGCGAATAATAACATCGTCAATTTCAGATTTAACTTTGTAAGCGGGTTTTAAAGGCAGTTGGTTTCTTAGAATAACCTCTATTTCTTCAAAATTATCTCCAGATTTTGAGAAAACAAGTTTATTTTTACCTAGATAATTTTCACCATATTTGGCATTCAAATTTAAGATGGCTTTTTCAGCAAATCGACCCTGTGGAGCAATCATTAAATAGCTCATCATCGCAAAAGTGGCTTCCACTATTTTACCATTGTCAATCGCAATTGCTCCCAATAAATAGTGTGAAGAACCGTGATTAGGATCATTGGTGATAATTCGTTTTAATAAATCGACACTTTTTTGGGAATCTTCTTTTCGGAGATACAGAATTGCAAAATTGTATAAAAAATTCGATGAGTTTGGAAGGTATTTTTCTCCTTCTTTAAATATTTTTTCGGAGAGGTCATACTCTTTTTTGTCGCTCAAAAAACTTCCGTAAAGAGTATATAATGTTGGGAAATCGGGCATTAGATTCTTATTGTACAAATCTTCAAAAAAAGCTTTTAATTCCTCTTTTTTGTCTAATGCAGAAAGAGCCATTGCTTTTTCATATTGGGCATTCAAAAATTTTGGATCGACTTTACTAATTTTCTCGTATTCTTTTATGGCATCTGCATATTTTTCTGATTCATATAGCGAAATACCTTTTTTTAGTATTAAATCATTATTGTAAACAAAAGAATAATCGGTTTGGGAATAAGATATTGAAAAATAACCTATAAAAAGGACAAAAATTATTTTCTTCATTATGATTTTATTTTTTCCAAATATAGATTTTTTGATTAATATTTGTAAGGATTTTAACGATTTATTTAGGTGTTCATTTCCAAATCCCGAATGTAATCGCTATATTCAAAATAGAACATTTCAAGGGCATTCATTTTCTCGTAGAAAAAGTCAAATATTTCGTCCCAATGATTTCTATTACTGATGCTTAAGCCCTTTTTTTCGACCCAAACTCTACTGATAGTCTTACCGCTTTCAAGCGTAAAGTTTTTTTCAAAAACTAAATCTTTAACATATTCTTCTTCCAAAATACTTTTCAAAGATTCTAGTTTTTCAAAATAAACAATCCTTTTTTCGTCACTTCGGTGTTCGATATCGATTAAAATCTGAGCTTTTTTATTATCGGCAAAAAACTTAAACGAAAAGTCCTTGATCTTGGTGTCATATAAAATCCATTTTCGGGGATATTTTTCGGCAAAATCAATCCAAAATTCTCGTTTCAATCGTTGCGTTTCTTCTTTGCTATACATTTTTTGGTTTGTGGTTTGTGGTTTGTGGTTTTGAAATTGCCATTACCATTGATTTTTTATTTAGTTTGCACTATATTTATAAAACTTTACAGATTACAAAAATAAACTTTGATTATGGATTTTCAACATTTTTTAAAATATGTTCCCAAATTAATCCAAGTTGCACTTCCTGCAAGTGAGGCACATTATAAAATGGCTCCTTTTGAACGAATCGAAAGCTTGAAAAAACTCAACAATGACACCATAAATCCAAAAAAAGCTGCCGTAATGATGTTGTTTTATCCAAAAAAAGGACAAACTCATTTGGTACTCATTGTACGCAATTCTTATGAAGGTGTACATTCAGCTCAAATTGCATTTCCTGGAGGAAAATATGAAACACAAGATGTAACTTTTGAAAAAACAGCCTTGCGAGAAACCCATGAAGAAATCGGAATTCATCCGGAGAAAATTGAAATTATTATGCCTTTTACCAATTTGTATATTCCACCTAGTAATTTTATGGTGTATCCTTTTTTAGGAATTTGCAAAGAAGAAATTGTTTTTGTTCCAGATAATAATGAAGTAGTAAATGTTATCGAATGGCCGCTGAATGATTTTCTGAATGACGATTTAATTGTAACCACTACTTTGTCAACTTCTTATGCTGAAAAAATTCAAATTCCAGCATTCAAAATTAATGAGCATATTGTTTGGGGTGCAACCGCAATGATGTTGAGTGAATTGAAAGAAGTTTTAAAAAAAGTGCTTTAAATTATAAGTTTTCGTATGTTTGTCTTCCAAATAAACACAAAACACATTTTTTTATGGGATTATTTAAGAGAAATCCATTTGGACATATTCTTCTTGTAAAAAGAGGCTTAATACACATTTTTGCGGTTTTAACACATAAACGGTACAGGGGTTTTAATAGTTTGCATATTGAAGGTTCCGAAATAATAACAAAATTACCCGATACAAACGTTCTTTTTATATCCAATCATCAAACCTATTTTGCTGATGTGGTGGCTATGTTTCATGTTTTTAACGCCAGTTTGAGTGGTCGTCAAGATTCCATAGAAAACATTGGATACATCTGGAAACCTAAAATGAATATCTACTATGTTGCTGCTAAAGAAACGATGCAAGCTGGATTGTTACCCAGAATTTTGTCTTATGTAGGAGCAATAACAGTCGAAAGGACTTGGCGTTCTTGCGGCAAAGACGTGACCGAAAAAAGAGATGTAAACCCTAATGACACCGAAAATATAAAAATTGCTTTAAATGACGGTTGGGTGATTACTTTCCCTCAAGGAACAACAAAATCTTTCAAACCCGTGCGTCGAGGAACAGCACACATCATTAAACAACACAGGCCAATTGTGGTTCCAATAGTTATTGATGGATTTCGACGATCATTTGACAAAAAAGGGTTACGAATGAAAAAGAAAGGAATTTTACAATCGTTCATCATCAAGCCACCCTTAGAAATTGATTACGATAATGATTCAATAGAGGAAATTGTAGAAAAAATTGAATATGCCATCGAACAGCATCCTTCTTTTTTAAAAGTGATTCCCGCCGAAGAAATTGAAGCTGCAGAGGAATTGAATAAATTGAGAACATGGGAGTATTAACAAAAAGAATTCACATAACAACCCATCGTTACAAATCTATTTTTTTAAGTTCATTGTAATTGGCAAACAATCTGCGGAGTAAGGTTCCGTATATTAGTCTGTAAAACAACCAAAAAAGCCCCAGAAAAGCTGCAATAATCAGTACAAAAATTCCAATTGTAATGACCATTACTTTGGTATTGTTGCCAATTTTATTCATCAAAATGGCTACATCAGGATTGTAGGCAAAAGCAATATAAAAGCCAAAAAGCAAACTCAATGTCGCCATACCCAAATTATACCAAACATAGCATTGAACCGTTTTTCGGGTTTTAATAATGTCCTTCATCAATTGTTTTATCGAAACGGTGGTCGAAATAGCCTTGTAATTTTTATAAAACAAATAAATAAAAATCAAAATCACAGCGTAATTAAAAACAGTCAAAGCCATAAAATAAATGTCCAGTTCTTCGTGTTTAATGTTTTTTAAATAATCGTCTGTATTAAAAAATACGCTTATTACTGTCCATAATATAATTTCTAGAATGCTAATAATAAAAATCCACTTCACAATCGAAGACGATTTCGTGTGCAACATTTTATAGATTTCCAGTTCGGAAACCTGCTCAAAGGCATTGTTGTTTTGCCAATCTTTCTTTAATAAATCTAGCTCTTTCATTTGCAGATTGTTATTATTTTTTCGGTCAAATGTAATTCGCAAACCCAATATGTACTGATGACAAATTTGGGCTTTTTGCTCATTTCATACTCCTTAAGGATTTAGTATTTTTTTTAATTTCCCTTTTATTCTATTCATTTTCACCCTCGCATTAACTTCGCTAATTCCCAAAGTTTCCGAAATTTCACCATAATCCTTATCTTCTAAGTACATATAAACCAATGCTTTTTCAATATCATTGAGTTGATAAACCGCTTTGTACATCAACTTTAAGCGTTCCTCTTCCTCATAATTATAATCTTCATTACTAATAAAATATTGTTGCGATTCGTAGTCCACTGTCTTTACGGATCGTGTACTTTTTCGGTACAATGTGATGGCTGTATTCAAAGCGACTCGATAGGCCCAAGTCGAAAATTTGCTCTCGCCACGAAACTTCGGGAAAGCCTTCCACAACTGAATCGTGATTTCCTGAAACAAATCCTTGTGCGCGTCCTCACCATTCGTATATAACCTACAAATCTTGTGGATTATATTCTGATTGGTCTTCAATTGCTGCACAAATGATTGTTCTAAATCGTCGCTCATAATAGTATTAGTGAACAAAAAGTATATTTTGTTACAAATTTAATTTTTTTAAGTTAGGAGCAAAAGTTTTCGGATCTTCAATACACAGCTGTCCCGTAATCATTCCAAACTTTTAATAAGGCTTCCAGCCTTTAAAAGCCTGGAAGCCTTAATAAAAGGATTTTCCCTTCTACCGGGGCTATTTTACAACCTTTAATTTTCTAAATACCCTTTCCCTCATAATAATTCACCAATAAATTCACGAATTTACTATACCCTTCCATTCCGTCTTTTTGTTGATTCATTTTTAAGAAATTATCGTAAAAAGCATGAAATCCTTTATCTATAAAAGTATCATATTGTTTCCAGAAATCCTCGCTTTCTTGATAGTTTTTCAAAATTCCGGGATGAACGGTTTTCAATAATTGGTCACACACTTTTTCATCGCGAGCATACCAATTGCTCAAACAATACCGTAAAGCATAACTATATCCCGAATACTGAAAATACAAATTCTTGTTTTTTACTGAAGCCAGAAACCCAATGAAATTACATTCGCTTTCGCTGGCAAAACCCATTTGGTGTGCCATTTCGTGGCAAGTAGTAGTCGGTGAATTGTACATTGGCATCAAATAATTGATTTGTGCTTCATTGGTAAACGGATTCAAATAACCACCAAAACCCATATAGGTTAGCGGCAAACTAAAAAGCGATTTCTTGATGCTTGGATTCCTATATTCAAAAAAAGCATACTGATTCGAAAGTGTTTGATACCCGTTCAAATTCATCTCGAAAACCTGCTCATTCGAATAGGGAAAGACCACTTTCAGGCTATCATTTTTAGTGATTTGAGAATGAATTTCATTGGTTTTGGTGATCAATTTTTTGGTAAAATCCAATAAGTCGGCATCACTGTAATCTCTTTCAATTTTCATTTTTCCGAAAAGCGGTTGGCGGTAATAATTCATTGCCCACAAAAAATGAAACAAAAAATACGCTACCGAAAGCACGCTTAAAACCTTTAAAATAGTATTTTTCCATTCTTTTTTCCAAGTTTTTCTAGCTTCCCATATCGATTTCAGAAGATATAAAATCAGAACGCCATACATAATATCTCCTACCGAAAAAGGGATGATTCCCAAAGTAATTCGTAAAATTTTCGAAACAAAAACATACAAACCATTGCTGTAAAATCGTTCTACGAACTCTGGAAAAAAAGTAATTATTTTTATGAAAATAATTTGAATTAGAAGAAATGAGGGGAGAATGTATTTTCTTTTCACGGTTTTGCTTTTGGTATAAAAATAACAATTAAAATAGTTGTACGCATTCTTTTTTTGTAAATTTGTATTATAAAATGATGATGTTATGGAATATTTAGCTGAAAGAATAACAATTGATGCTGACCTTTGTAACGAAAAACCAACAATTCGTGGCACAAGACTTACAGTAACCACAATTCTTG
Organism: Flavobacterium sp.; assembly: GCA_043770265.1. Classification (GTDB taxonomy): domain Bacteria; phylum Bacteroidota; class Bacteroidia; order Flavobacteriales; family Flavobacteriaceae; genus Flavobacterium. The sequence continues at coordinate 19,701 of JAYVIK010000327.1, forward strand.
AATTTCTAAGTGCAGGCGAGACTCGTGAAGAACTTTTATATCAATATCCAGATTTAGAAAATGAAGATATTGACGCTTGTTTGAAATTTGCATCAGATTTGATGAAAAGAAATT
>JAYVIK010000328.1:0-19783 GCA_043770265.1 Flavobacterium sp.
CCGGATGGTTGCGAAATGTTGCTTTGAAATACATATCACAAAGTACCGAAACCGCTTCAAAACTGGCAACACCCCCTTGTGTACTACAAAACATATTTATAAATTAAAACCCTGTTTTTATTGACTTCTTCAATAAAAACAAAGACTGAACAGCATTTCTAATGGTTTTTTTTAACTGAATTTAACAGTATTTTAACTTATGACCTGCAACTTGGGTTAATGTCTTTTTTTTCAATTTCTGACATTCTTTTTTCAATCTCACTTTTTGCAATTTCTATTTGTTCACTATTTTTTGAACACGAAAACATAAGCATTGATAAACAAAAGATTAAGTAATTTTTTTTCATAATTTTATAAGTTTTAAATTAATAATTCTCAAATCTAAACATTTAAATTCAAATAATAGTCTGCTAAATCAAAACCGTTTTCAAAATCGGTATGCTCCAATATTTCACTAACTGCAATCTTAAAACCTATTGCGTTTAACTCGGTGGCTTTGTTTAACCAGTTGATGTATTCGCCTTTATCAGGGAATGAAATAATATTTCTTTTTTTGATAGGTTTCAGCATCTCAAATTTAAAGTTTCCTTTGCTTCCTGTGGCAATCCAAATGTAATGCGGTAACAAAATACTCATTATTACTGCCGTCTTTTCACTTTCGACAATTGCAATTGTTTTTTGATAGTCTTCAGTAACTCGGTGCAATCCAAACAAACATTGACAAAGATTAAAATCAGGCTCTTTGGTGGCTTTATGTAACCAGTTTATGTGATTGTAAGGCTCTTTTACTCTTTTGCCTGTAAACCTATCGTATTGCATTATTTTACCAGCGTGTATTTGTTCTTTGTCATCTATTTGCCAAAATACAGTGGAATAAAACCAACAAATATTTGTTCCTGTAATCAAATAATTTTGGGTTGCTTTGAAAACCTCATCTTTTGAAAACCTCATCTTTAAAAACTCGGTCAAATGGTCTGTTTGTTTTACATTATACATTTTGTCCAATAGTTCTAAACTGTGGTAACTCGGTGCTATTTGTGGCGGTTGTATTATTTGTTTGACTTCATTTATAAATTCCGATACATTGGAATAATGATATTTAAACTCATTGGTTAAGTATTGAATAGTGCTATTTTTTAAAAACCAATCTGAAATCCAACAATCATTTTTTGACTGCTCCAGTACTTGTGATTTTGGCACTATTGAAACATTGCCGTTTACATCAGTAATTTTAATTGCTTTGTCTGTTATTTCTTTTAAAGATAAAACCTTTATTAAATAGTACTTACTGCCTTTTGGTGGTGGTTTGTGATAGTTACAATTTTGCTCCCTATCGCATTTACCAAAGTCATCAGGCAAATAGTTTCCTGTTTCTGTATCAATGTATAAAACAAATGTTTTCTTGGTGCAATTAGGACAAAGAAACTTCTTACTTCCTTTGTCCAAAGTGTATTTGTACACTTCCATCATACAAAATCATTATCATTTATGATATAAGCTACATTGCCAACGTTTAAGCGTGTTACAAAAATTTTGTATGCGGTTAATCGCTTCATAAAATTTGACTTGTTTACAGGGCGAAAACCGTCTTCAATGCAAAAACTTTTATACTGTTCGTATAGTGTTTTTATCAATGTATAATCAGTAGTTGAGGTTTTAAAATCGAATTCATTTATAAATATTTGTACGCTATCGCTTTGTTTTTCGTAATCGCTTCGGGCGTTTTCTATTGCTTCGCATTTACTGAAATTATTTTGCGCCAATATTCTGTCAAGTCCTTTCAAAATCCAGTTGAATACTCCCGATAATTCGTTTTGAATTATTTTTTGTGGCAATTGTTTGTCCTGTTTGTCTTCGGGAATAGTAACATCAAAACCAATAATTAAAAACCGTCTGAAATAAGCGTTCGTATGCTCCACATCTTTTGGCAATTCATTACAATTGAAAATTAACTTTGCATACTCTTTTAATATCATTGGGTTTCCATAGGGCAAACGTGCTTCTATTGGTTCGCCCGAAGCCATTTGTTTAAAAACATCGGTTTCCAATTTGCCGTTTATTTCCGAAGCATAGTTTACCAGCTTATTTGCAATTTTTGCCCTATAATAACCCTCTTTATCGGTCAAACTTTGCAACGAAAAGTTGCTTACATTTTCGCTCCCTAAAAGGGCGTTTAAGACTTCAAAACATACGCTTTTGCCATTTGCTCCAGTTCCGTAAAGAATAAGCATTTTTTCAAGTTTCAATACACTTGGTTTTATAAAAATGTAGCCAAAAAATTCTGCAAATACTTTTTGTTTGTTTGCATCAGGCAATACCTCATCTAAAAACTTTTGCCATTGTGGGGCGGTGGCTTCGGGGTCATATTCAAACGGTAATTGGTGGGTAATAAAATCTTTACTATCAAAGTTTCGTAAACCTCTTTTTGTGGGTGTAATCTCAAAAGTTCCGTTTTGTAAATTAATCAAAACACAATTAGGCTGTGGCTCGGGTTTTGGCAAATAAGCTTCAGCTAAAAACTGTTTGAACAACTCATCTTGAAAAGTAAATATTTTTGCTTTGAATTTTTCAACTCCCATTTTTATGGCGGTTTTACCTAAAAAAGATTGAAGTAACTCTTTGCTTATTTCATTCCAGTAAAAGCTATTGTACAAATAAATAAAGGCTTCATTTTTGCATAAATCCCATTTATTAGCGGTGGCAATCTCTAAAAGCTTTTCAATACAAAGGATTAAATAATGGTTCTTTGTTAATTTACATTTATCTATTTTTTTGCTAATTTTTTGCCATTGCTTAAAAGCTTCTTTGTATTCCTTACTATCACTATCTGTATAAATTGGCTCTATTTGATTATCGCTATTTACACTACTTCCAAACAATTCTAATTGCAACTTAAAATATTCTTTTTGTAGGTCTTCAATTTCAGGAAATGCCAAAAGTTGAAAATCAATTTGCCCAATACTCTTTGTAAGTTCCTTTAAAATTTCGTTTGGGGTTTTCTGTTTTACAATTTCGATCGAATTTACTTTGCTTTCAATTTCGTTTGAAATGATATTTTTTAACTCGTTTACGTTTTTGCCTGTATTTGTCATAACTTATTTTTTTAATAGGATTAAACTATTCAGTAAGTCCGATTTTTTAAAAAACCGTCTGTTTGCAATCCCGTAACAAGGTACTTTGCCAGACTTTACCCAAAAATATAAAGTTGTTTGCTCGATTTTAAGAAACTCACAAGCTTCGGCTCGGGTCAATAAAATGTCAGGGTCGTTGGTGTTGAGGTTTTTTTTGAAGTCTTCTAATTGACTTTTTATGCCCTCATTAATTAGTTTTACTAATGCTTCGGGTGTTGTTCCTTGTAAGATAATTTGTTCACTCATTTTGTTTACTATTTTTTATTTTAGCAATCGAATTCAATTGCTTTCATATTGTAAACAATATTTTTTATTTTTGTCTTGTTTTTAAAACACGTAAAACAATTTAAAAAACTATAAATCAAACATTTAAAATATATTTTTTATATACTTATTCGCACCAATTTTGAGTAAAAAAAAATTTAATTCAGTTGAAAAATGTAAAAAACACTTATTTTTAAATAATAGTGAAGATTTTGTATGTCATAAATGCAACGGTGTTAGTTTTTATAAAAATATTGAATTTACTAAAATTTGTAAGTCCTGTAAATCAAAAACTTACATAACTCAAAACACTATATTTCACAATGTCAGGTTTGGAATAGTAAAGGCATTTGAAATAACAATAGATTGTTATAATTCAAATTATAATCTAAAAAGTACTGAAGTATCTAAAAAGTATAATATCACTCAAAAAACGGCTTGGCATTTTTTAAATAAAATAAGGAATAATAAGGAATTTATTGAAGTGCTTTTTGCCCATAAAGTTAAATCACAATTAACAAATGAAGAAAAATTAAGATTGTTTTATGAAAAGAATGAAGAAAAATTAAGCTTGTTTTTCGGAAAGTCAGTGTAAAAGGTGTAAAATATGCACCTAAAATAAAACATTTATTTTTGCTGTTTAAAAATAGTTAGTTATTTCCATTGCCAAATCTTTATTGCTTTTACCTATGTAATTTAAAAACATTGCTTCTGTGCTATGTCCTGTAACATTGATTAAATAAGTAGTTGGAATAGTTCCGTAAAAATTAGTAGCAAAGGAACGTCTGCCAATATGCGAAGTAATCAACTCCCATTTTTTAAACATTCCGTCTTCTTTGCGAAATTGTTTAACCTCATCTTTATCTTTGGTTTTCTTTTCGGCTTTGTCTTCATTGTTTAAGTCGGTCAATTTACTACCTTTAATTTTATCAGTTAAACCAGCAATACGACAAACTTGTTTTATGTACAGATTGTATTTAGGGTCTGAAATCACTTTTGGAAACTCATCATTTCTTTTTTCTAAAATTTCAATAACTTTCGGGTGTAGTGCTACCGTCATAATTTTATTGGTTTTGACTTGTGTAAACTCGATAAACGGTTTTGAAATTCCTTGTTTGTTTTTTTCGTATCTAATCATAGACTTTTCAAAACGCATAAAATCACTTATTCTTTGTCCTGTATAACACGAAATTATTAACCAGTCTTTTGCATTATCGTAATTATCATTTAACCGCCTTTTGTCTATGTTTTCAATTTTTTGAAGTTCCTCAAAGGTTAAATAAATCTTTTCGGTTTTTTGTTGAGGTGTTTTAATTTTGTCTAATTGGTGGCTTGTAATAATTCCGTTATGCTTTGCGTGGTTGCATACTGTTTTAATAGTTTTTAAATCCTTTGAAATAGTATTTAAAGCGTAATTGTTTTTTAAACAATAATTTTCAAAATCGTTTTTGAAATTATCATTCACATCAAAAATTTTAATTGGATTGTTTTTAGTTTTTTGGTAACGCTCCAGCAAGTGTTTTGTAACGTTGTACTTTTTTTGTGTTCCGTTTGATATTTCCTTTTTTCTGACTTCAATAAAATAATCAAAGTACTTTAATAGTTCCGTTGGTAACGCTTCGGCTTCCTGTGGTGGGTTGTAGTAATTATCAATTTGAGTTTGCAACCAGCTTTTGTTTACCTCATCAGGATTAGCAAATTTAAAAGCATTTAAGATATGATTTTCAATATTATTAAGTTCTTTATCAGTATCATTTTGCTTTGTCTTAATTTCTTGAATTTTGTTTAACTCAAAAACATCATTAGTCTTTTTGAATGCTCTTTGTTTGTGTTGGTTGCTCCAGTAGTCTTTTGAAACTTCAAACTTTGTATTTGCTCCAATAACAAAATCAATGTCATTGAAACGATACAATAAACGTAAATGTAAATTTGCTTTGTCTTTAGTTGAACGGTACAAAAAATTGATAGTTGCCATAGTGTTTGATATTTGAACACTACAAATATAATCTATTTGTACGATAGTTGTACGGTAAAAGCGTGTTTATTGCAATTTACTTCAATTTACAATACATCTTTATTAATCTGTAAAGTATTGTAATCATTGAATTTATTACTACTTTTGTAATGAAATCAAACGTTTATAAAATTGTAGTTTTCGTTTTTAGTAGTTCAAGTGGGACCACAAATAAAACTTAAAAAGCCTTGTAAATTAATAGTTTACGAGGCTTTTTTTTATTTTGGTTAGACGAATTAATTTGATTTCTATTTCACAAATGCCATTCCGTCTGGAACATTTCCTGTTCCTATGGTGCTAACTAGAGTAAATGTTTTCATATCAATCACCTCAATTTTATTGGCATTCGAATTAGCAACAAAAGCATATAACCCATTGGGGTGCATTAAAATATTTACGGGACGTGGTGTATGGTAAAACAATCTTTCTAACAGCCTATCTTTGCCGTGAAGTTGTATCGTTTTGATTTGCTTTTTGGAGTGTTGGTCATAAACCGAAATGGTTCCATCGGCAGAATTGGTAACCAAACAATGTGTACCATCAATTGAAAACTTTAGACGTAAAGATTCTTTTCCAGATCGCAAGGTATTTGTAATTTGGTACGTGGCTGTATTGATAACAGAGATTGTGTTTTCTTTATTATTGGTTACCCAAATTTCTGACCCATCGGGTGTAATATCGATGGCGTGGATTCCAATTTTGCAATGAATAATTTTAATTACTTTTTCGAGTTCAAGGTCAATAACACTAACAGAACCCGAGTTGATATTTGTAACATAAGCCAATGGTTTGAATGGGTGTAGAACTACAAGGTGACTCATTTTTTGCTGTGTCGTTATTTTTTTTTCTACTGTTTCTGTATCTAAATTAATAACTAATAATTCATTACTAATCGAACTAACAACAGCCACTTTATTAGAATTTGAAATAGCGACAATGCCATCTAAACCCAAATAACCGGCTGCAAATTCAATTGTTTTTTCAACTTTATTATTTTTTGTATCGATAACAGTTAAACTTTTTCCTTTGATTTCAGTAGTGCCATAATTTGTAACAATCACTTTGTTTTGAGTTAACAAAGTAGTCGCATTATGGGATTCAACTTCAATAGGAATTTCATTTATTACTTTGCCATTAAATAAATCAAAGACTGTAATATCTCTACTTCCTTTGTTAACGATATATAATTTTCCGCTAGTTTGAATCGTGAAAGAAGGTTTTCTAACAATATATCTTGCAGTCAAAACAAATAAGAATAGTAAAACAAAAAATAACAATATTAATTTTATTTTTTTCATCAATGATAACTATAGTTTTAATACATAATTACGAGGCTCTTTTGGCTCTTTCCCAATTCACAGATTGCGTTTTTTTAATGTATCGAAAGAACCCTAAAACTACCGATAAATTCATAATGAAAAAATAATAAGGAACAAACAGAATTTTAACCCTAGTTTCTCTATTTTCTAAAAACCAACCTAACAAAGCAGAAGCATAAAAAAGAAGTTGCAACCAAAATACTATGGAATAAAATCCAAAGGACAGAATACCTTCGTTGACCGCCAATATTGTTAAAACAGGGATCAAAAGGATGAGACACAATGGTGTTAAACTCCAACGCAAAACTCGATGCGAAATGTACTGAAAGGAAAGCGTTCCGTATTTAAAAATATTCAGTAAAGAACGAAGTCTTACAATAGATTGAATTCCTCCAGCTGAGATTCTAACTTTACGTTTAAATTCTTCTTTTACATTTGCTGATGCAGTTTCAATAGCATAAGCCTCGGGGTCGTATTGAATGGTATAACCTTCTTGAGCAACTCTGAGTGAAATAATAAAGTCATCCAGCAAAGTGTCTTTTTCAACGTGACGATACAATTCTGTTCTAATGGCAAAAAGTTCTCCTGCAGCTCCTACAACCGAATATAATTCAGCATCCCATTTTTTTAAGGCAGATTCATATTTCCAGTAGATTCCTTCTCCTGCTCCAGAAGCTACATCACTTTCTTTATTAACAATTCGTTTCTCGCCAGATACACATCCAACAGTAGGATTACTAAATAAATTTACAATACGTCTAATGGACTCTTTTCCTAGATTGGTATTGGCGTCACTAAAAATTACGATAGGGGTTTTTACAAAATCCATACCTCGATTCATAGCGCCAATTTTTCCATTTCTCTCCTCTAAATGGTGAACAGTGGTATTGGGATAACCTGATAATAAATTGGGTGTTCCATCGTCAGAACCATCTGTCACCCAAATAATATTTAATTTTTCTTTAGGATATTCAAGACCTAAAGTGTTTTTCATCTTGGCTTCCACATAATCTTTTTCATTGTAAGCTGCAATAAAAAGTGTGACATCAGGTTCATAATTTGGGTCAATTTTTACTTTTTTGCCAAGTTTAAAAAACCGTCTTATTTTTATAATTATAAATAGCAAAATACCATATCCAATGTAGGTGTAAACAATTACAAATAATAGAAACCAAAATATAATTTTCAATGCAATCATAGCTTTTAATTTAGGATGGATATTTATCTTTAATAAATTTTTCGAGATTATTTCCGAATTCAGCCGCTCTGTTTTCCCAGGAATTAAGTTTGGCAAATTCGATTCTCTCTTTAATTAAATTGTCATTATCGTTTTTTAATTCATTTTCAATATGGGATTTGAAAAGAGCTTTATTTTCTGCTGATTTTACCATCGATTTAAAATCGGTTAAATTGGCGAAAGCTGTCATAACTACTGGAACTCCAACAGCTAAATATTCATTAATTTTTAATGGATAAATGTTTTTATTTACTTCATCCATTTTGTATGGAATAATTCCTAAATCATATTTCGATAATAATTCGGGAACTTCGTGCGGTTTTACCGATTTAAAAAAGGCAACGTTTTCATATTTTAATAAACGTTCTTTTATACTTTGGTTTAATAAATAGCCTGTAAATTCGAATTGAACTTGAGGCAATTCCTGAATAGCAAATTCCATACAGTCAATATCAAACCTAAAATCTAAGGTTCCGATGTAGCCTACTTTTTTCAAGCTAGAATGGCTAGAAACCGATTTTTTTGCATGTGGTTCAAACAATTTGAAATCGACACCATTTTTAACCACAACGCATTGTGAATTTAGCTTCTGCTTTTCAGATTTTAAATAATCCGATGTTGTAATTATGCCATCAACTTGCTTACAAAATTGTTGTTCAATGTCATAAATTCTTGATTTGTGTCTTTGCGTATCCATACCGTCATAACAGTAATAAACATTCAAATATTCGTTCAATTCGCCAATCATTGGTAAACCATACATTGGGTTGTAAGCCGTAATGATAATTGGATTGTCTAACATTAATTTCTTTATCGTATGTCGAAGTTGATTTTTATAAATAAAAGCATTGATACTAAAAACTTTTTTAAAAATGGATTCGTTTTTAATGAAATCTACTGGTATAACAGGAGGCATTACTAAATGTTTCACAATAGCGCCATTATCTGTTTTTTCGTCTATTACTCTCTTTTTGAAGCCTAGCATTCTTGCAACCTGTGCCCTTTGTTTTCCTAATAAAGACATAATAACATCTTTGAGTGTAAAAGGATATTCAACGAAAACAACAGTATTTTTTTCTGCCAAAAGCGACAATAATTGTACCGTTGATTTGGTAAATTCACCGTGCCAGGTAGTTTGTGAAATGCAAATAATATTTTTACCTTCTAACATAGCCTATAGTTTTTTTGAATTTTTTGCATGAATTAATTCATAAAGCTTTAGATACTCTTTTGCCATATTTCTCCAAGAAAATTGTTTGCTACGTTCTAGTCCTTTTTCGCAAAGTGATTTTCTATAGGCTTCGTTATTTAAGATTTCAATGAGGCCTTGTGTTATTTCTTCAGGATTAAACGGATTGATGATAAGAGCAGCATCGCCAGCAATTTCAGGCATTGATGAGGTATTTGATGTAATAACGGGCACCTTGCAAGACATCGCTTCTAGCATTGGAATACCAAAGCTTTCTCTTAGTGAGGGGTATAAAAACACGTCGCATTGCGAATAAATGGAAGGCAAATCGGTATTGATTACGTAGCCTGTTAAAACAATATGTTTGATAAGATTAGTGTCATTAATTTCAACCAAAATTTTATTGAGTTCGGTTTTATCATAATCAAGCATAACAAGCTTGTGATTTGATCCTGTTTGTAATAAAAAATCGGAAAAGGCTTTTAGAGTTCCTTTTGTGTTTTTTTTTGGGTCAGTATTTCCAAGGAAAAAAAAATATTTATCTGGTAAATTGTATTTTTCTTTTACGCGTTGCAGTTCTTCTTTGTTGGTAACAGGTTTAAAGTGTTGGCTAACACCATTGTAAATAGCATCAAGTTTAGTATCGCCTTTAATTCCAAAAAATTCGCCAATTCGGTTTTTCTCAAAATGAGATACTGTAATTACTTTTTTACTCTTTTTAACAACTCTTGGCACAACAAGTTTTCGATATATATTTCCAAATTTTTGATAGGTGCTTGCACTACTAGTGAGTATTTTTATATAACTACTTTCCATATAGATTATATCGTGAAGAATTGTTATTAAAGGAATACTAGTAAAAAAAGGTGCAGTATTACTGGTACAATGCAAGACGTCGCAACCCATTTTTTTTGCAGCTTTTGGCAACGCTATTTGCTCCCATGTAGGATATGGTCCACCATTTAATTCAATTATCTTAAAGTTCGAAGTTTCTTTAAGAGCTGAATGATCTTCGTCTGGTTTTACAAAAATATAATATTCATTTTCGTGGTCTAGTTCTTGGAGGTTCTTTATGAGTTCTAAAGCGACCATATCCATTCCATGTTTCTTTTTACGAAAAAGTCTTTGACCTTCTATCCCTATTTTCATGATGCTATTTTTTTAATGATGGATTTAAAAAGTAAACCATTAGGCGATTTTTAATTTTAGGATATAGTACAACTTCTATTAAATATGAAAATAATAACAACGTAATAATATAGACTGTATATTCAATTATTTTATTATTAATAAATCTTAAATACGTTGCTTCAACAACTAGATAGTGGTGTGAAATATATAGTACATAAGAAATAGGTGCTAAATGTTTAAACACACCAAAAAGTGTATTGAAACCAAACCAATTGTATTTATTCCAAATTATTGAGCCGAACAGCACCAAAAAGGCAAACACAAAATGTCTTAATTCTATAAAAGGGTAAGCCACTAAAGGATAGCTGTAAACTTTTGTGTATGAAAAATTTAAATATAAATTTAGTCCTAATAGTGCGATAATAGTCGCTAAAACATAGGCGTAGGAACTTATCGCTTTAAAAGTATAGGATTCGCCGTGTAAATAAATCGAAGCAAATTTTACTCCAATCCACCAAATGCCAAAATACATCGCTATTCTATTAATTATAAAAGGATAAATGAGATATGATGCGGCGCCCAGAAGAATAATACAGTTTACCCAAAGATTAATTTTTTTGTTATTTATGTTCTTAGAAAGCACGAAAAAAATTATGTAGAACCACCATTCATAGGACAAAGACCAAAGCAAACCATTTCCCATATAAGTGGCAGAAATAACATTTGGTTTTTGAGAAATCACATCTTGAAGCATAAAAATATTTCCAATTAAGGTTTTCCAATCTGGATCAGCCAAATTTCCTTCATTATAACATTTTAATAAATAGCCCATTAAAAAAATAAAGATAAGGGGTATATAAATTCTTAAAAACCGACGACCAAAATAATTTCGAAAAGATTTATCTTCTGATTTTTCCCAAGAATATTTAATAACAAATCCACTTAATATAAAAAATAGAATCACTGCTTCTGAACCAAATCGAAAAAGTATTCCAACATTAATTCCATACATAAAGATTTTTTGCGGAAGCATATGAAAAAGTAGCACATACAAAGCACTAAATCCGCGCAATGCTTCTAGTTTTTCTAATCTATTGTATTTAATGGGTGATTTCATTTTGAAATTCTAAACTACTTTGTATGATAATATGATTTCAACTTGGTTTTTTTGTACTTGACGTATGTTGTGTATGAATAAAAGTTTTATTAGCACCTTTAATTTTTAACAAAGACAACAACATCATAAACATTCCTTTTGGCAAACTGACCAAAGCCTTCAAAGTGTTGGTATTATAAAATGATTTTGGAACCGAAAAAACAAAAGATAATATACAGGATATCACTAAGATAATCCAATAATTTGAATAAGGAATTTGATTTTCTAAAAAATAATTGGCTGCTACAAAACCAAAACTGCTAAGTATAACAGCACCTAATAATAAAATTCTTGGCGGTTGTATAAACTGAATTGCCTTATCAAAATAGTCGATGTTACCTTTCAGTAGTAAATGTTTAGATGCGCTTAAAATATCTTTTCGGAAGTAATGCAATTGAGCAGACAGCCATCGGCGACGCTGGTTACCAAACACCTCAGATTTTTGTATTTTTTCATCAAAAACCACAGCATCATTGAGATATACAATTTTATGTCCTTCTTTCAGCATCTTCAATTCAATTTCTTTATCAAATCCACCAACTGCTGTAACTGTTGCCATAAGTGATTTAAAATAAGCATATTTAAATGCCATTCCCGAACCAATAATTGCCGATGACAAGCCTAAAACCCGATGTCCTTTTCTAAAAATATTATTGTTTATTTCTTCGCTAATAGCATCTAGAACCGCCCAAGAATTGTTTGTGTTTTTTGCTGTTCTATGACCTTGGACCGCAATAAAACCGTGTTCAAAAGCGGCATTTACTTTCTTTAAAAAATCATTTGCCATCAAATTATCCGCATCTAAGACCACAGCAATATCATAGTCACAATCTAGTGTTGCCATTGCTTTGTTCAATGCCTTGGATTTTGTGCTTTTATCAAAACTTACTTCAATTACTTTTATAGGCAAAGTTTTTAATTCTGAAATTGTTTCTTTTTGAAAAGAATCAGCAATAACAACAACATCATAAAGATGCGCTGGATAATCTTGTTCTAATGCTGAATTAGCAACTTCTACAATTACTTCATCTTCTTTGTAACCGGGAATCAAAACAGCTATTTTTTTTAAATTCCCATTATCCGCATATTGTTTTTGTTTGTAAAACAAGCTTGCTATCGAAAACACTAAAATATACAATGTTGCTAAACCAAGCAGGGATAGCAAAACAATTTGTATTAGATTAAATACTACCATAATACATTAATTTAATTTTTTAAACATTTTACAATGCAAGTCATTGGTTAATAATGCCTCAGTCACTATTTTTTTAGTTGTCGTATTTTATCTCTTACTTTTAAAGCATATTTTCGTAAAAATGGAAAGTGTTTGCCGCTTTTTAGATTGTACATCAAAGATTCCGATTCAAAAATCATTTCAAAATTTGCTGTACACAAAACCGGTTTTTTGGATATTCTATTGATCTCGACCGCTTGATGGTATTCACTTTCGATAAATAAAACATAAGGTTTTGCCATATAGGCTTTTGCTTTATGATCCCCGTGATTGTTAGCACGTTGTCTGGCTTCCATATTGGGTAAATCGAGCATTACTAAATCATTATATTTGATATTGTTGTTAGCCAACCAAGTTTCAGTTTCTTTGCGATATTTTTCTAAACGCGAGGTTACAATAGTCCCAATTTTACTGCCAGGTATAAATAGAGGCGGAGCATTCAAAATAAAATCAATATATTTAGGTCCGTCATCATTTTGTTCAGGTAATGGATCGGCACATAAAACACCATCAATGTCAAAACAAGCTTTTTCTAGGGTAGTGTGATTAAGAATGTTCCATTGGAAATACCTTGGTAAAGGCACGTTTTCAAAATAGTAATCTACCATTTTTTCTTTGCCAGGAATTACATAAATGGCACAATATTTTATGTTGAATTTATCATCGAAATGTTTCAAACTTTCTTTAACCTCAACCATAGCAGAGCCCGAGGCAATACTATCATCGACCACAAGAATATTTTTGAATTCTGAAATATCAAAAAATTGGCTTCTTGCACCTGCTTTATAAATATGACCATTCAAAAAAGAATGAATATCGGTGTAGGGTTTGTTAAGATATAATGCTAATAAATTAGCTGGAAGCATACCACTTCTTGGCACACCAACTATCAAATCGAAATCACGAGGAATTATACTTAACCTTTGAAGTATAATATTATTTAAATCTTTCACATTTCTATAATACATAGCGCTTAGTTTTAGGGTTATTTGTTGTGTTATATGTTTTATGCTTTAATTATTTCAGATTGATTTTGTTCAATCTCCTTTTCATAAACCTCAGAATTTAAAACAATAGCCATTGTTGCATAAATTAATAAAGCAGTTGGCATTTGCCCTAAAACGGCATTTCCATAAGAAGCTACCATAATACCTGACATTCCACCAATTAGTGCGGACATTTTGTATTTTAAAAGGGGGTCTTTAATTTTAAACATTACTATGAGACTTGCTTTTATCATTACATAAAAAAGAATAGCCAAATGCAGTATTAAACCAACGATACCTTGTTCTACCCAAATTAAAACATACCAACTATCTGTTGCCACATTGGAAAGAAAAGCATTTGGCAAATATTTTTGAGCTTTAGTTCCACCGTGTCCAATTCCTCCACCAAAAGGTCTTGAGGACAAATAATTTTTAAGTATTTTTTGATTATCAAGTCTTACTTGCAAAGAGGCGTCTTTGGGGTCAAAAGCTGTTCGCATCCTTCGAACTTGCGCATTTCCCTGAGCAATTGTCGTGTATTTAAAGAAAATAAAAACAATAGCCAAAAACGCTACACCCGTGATGATAACTTTTAGGTTTTTACTTAATATAAAATAGGTCATAAACCCTACTATGGGCACGCTTAATGCACCTCGTGTACCTGAAATTACCATCCCATAAATCCCTAAAAGACCCACAAAAACGAAAAACACTTTGTTCAATATCTTTTGTTGAGACAAGGCATAAATTATAAAAACAACTCCTGTATAACCCTGATTTGCACCAAATTGACCTGCGTCACTAAAAAATGAAAATACTCTAAGTTTGCCAAATAAAATGTGTGTTTTGTAACTTCCTTCATTTAACCATTCTTGCTCTGCAGAATCGACACCAAGAGTCATTTGCATAATTCCTTTTAAAGTCGCTAGTATCGAAAAGGCTGCCCATAAATAAAATAAATAGCTGAGTTTCTTTTCATTGTTGATAAACATAAAGGTTAGCGGTATGAATAAAAACGGATAAAAAGCAATTCCACGTCCTGAAATCCAGGCCTCAACACTTCTTGCTGCGGGGTTAATTAATTGAAATATGGAATATCCTAGCCAAAGTATTGCTAAAAATGTAATATCTTTTTTTGCAGGAGTCCAATCAATTCGAGTTCTGAACTTATTCATAAACAAAGCTAAATAAGTTAAGACAAGTATTCCATCTATGGCAAATCCTAATGGTAAACCTTTGACGTATCGTCCGATACCAATTATTACAAAATTTAATGCAATGGCAGTATAATACCCAATTATTGGATAACAAAATAAATAATACAAATAGACAGATCCAAATACAAGTGCTAACATCAATCCAATACCCATAACACCTAATTTTGCTACAATTAGTGCAGAAATTGAAATTATACTAAATAGTATAATTAAATTTCCAGGTTTAGAAATATTTAAGGAACCTGAATAATTTTCGAAAGGATTTATGTTGTTATGTTCAATCATTAACTAAAATTATTTTCAATTTTCACACAACATTCATAACGATTATGAGTCATTTTATTAAGAAGTGAGATGTAAAACTTTATACCACTTCTAAAAATTTCTTTGAATGATAGGGACAATTCTTTATTTATAAAATACATCCCCATCCAAATACCAATAATGGTAAATAAAATAGAGGCTATAGCGACAAGAATTAAAGATTTAAATATAAAAATAGCCACTATGTCTCCAATTACATTGGCAATTAGCATTACGAATACCTTAATGGCATTAATTTTTGGTTTGTTAATACTGTCCAAACCAACCCCTGTCATTCTATCAATTGGCAATAATAATCCGTAGATGGAAAATACTCGAACAATATCAACTACATTGAATCCAGTTACAGGATCTGTTTCTAAGAATTGATTTCCACTAATAACCTTTACAAAAAATTCAGCAAATACGAATGTGAATAAACTTATTGCAACAAAAAGATAGGTTAACGCTCCTGAATAAGTATAAAACAAATTTTTCACTTCATCAATTTGATTGTGTAAACTAGCCTTAGACATTTTTGGAAAGGCAGTAGCAACAAAACTTCGTAATGGTATTTGTTGTAATTCAGTTAGTTTTAGAGGAATACTGTAAAGCGCAACGGCAGCACTGCCTAAAGGACTTAAACTGATAATTAAAGTGTCTACACTTCGTAATAAATTAGTTCCTATAAGTGTAAATGTTGTGTATTTGCCAAAATGTAATAAGGTTTTGTTAGTTTCAACACTCGCTTTACTAATAAGAAAAACGCCATCCCAACCTAGAATAACACTAATGAAGGAGGTACCCGCATTGACTACAATTAAGCCTATAACCAATTGGTTTAGACTTAAATCTAATACTAAAAAATGAACTAAGATTATTAAAAAAAAGCAACCACTATTAACTGCTTTTAGAGCTAAAATTTGGATATACTTTCGATCGGCTTGTAAAACTACCAAAGCAATATTCCAAGGAAGATTTAAAATGGCTAACAACGGATACCAGGTAAAAAACATATTATATCCAGAATGTTGAATCGCTTCAGGAAATAATAATTTACAAACAATCAGTAGTAATGAGACTATAATTGTTGCGCCTAAACTTATAAGAGCATTAGAGCCAATGAGTTTTACTCTAGAGGCATCATCAGCTCCTGAAAGGTATCTAATCAAACCCGTATTGGTAATGCCAAATCTAAACATTTCTACAAATGATCCGGCTGCCATAAACAAAACCCATTCACCAAATACTTCTAACGACAAACTTCGGGCAAGCAAAGCAAACCCTCCTAAACCTAAAATAGCAATAATAACATTTCCTGATAACGATAGGAAGTTATCTTCTTTCACTATTTTTTTAAGTGTTTTCATTTGTTACTTGATTAAATTTGGTTTTTAGAGAAAAATTGAAATTGGAAGAACGCTTTTATTTTCTTCCTGAAATCACTTCTCTTTTTAGGTAAATCGCCCAATAATGATTCAACTTCCTTAAGTTCAACACCATTAACTACAAAGTGGATTTTAGAATCAGCGACAGAAAGTAAACCATCTAACGCATATTGGTCTGCTTCTGACCATAATCTATTGGAACGACAAATAAGAATGTCTATATCGGACTGAGTAAATAATTCAGTCGGATAATTGTTCTGGATTATTGGTGGCAATTCGATAATAACATAATCGGGAATGAAATCGAGTTGTATATTATTTAGCTCTAGAATATCCTGATAATTCTTTGCTTTAAAGAACTGCTCATTTATGTCATAAGTAAAATATTCAGAGGGCTGAAGGTAATTTTTTGGTTGCGACAAAAATGGATTGTCAAAATTAATCCTTGGGTCTTGATAGCCTAAAACCTTTGTCAAAAGTGGAAATCTGCTTTGCTTTCTAAAATTGTGTTGATCGATGGAATGATTTAGAAACAGTATTTTTTTGCCATCTTTTTTTAATTCTCTTGCAATATTTCCAGCCAACACCGTTTTTCCTTCCATTTTTTGAGTGCTGAAGAAAACAATTGTTTTTACGGCATCATCTATACTTGTGTTTCCTATAAATTTTAAGATATTTTGAGTTATGATTTCAATCAGTCGGTTTTGGACGAAAGGTAAATTGCTAGTATTCGGATGCAGTAAGATTTTAGGAATCATCCCTAAGGATGGTAGTTTTAAAATCCCACCTGCTTTTTTAACATTTTTTAATGTATCATCAAAATACTCCATAATTATGAAAATACCCAGAGTCAGAATAAAACCTAAAAAAGCTGCCGCTATCACAAGTATTTTTCTTTTAGTAGGCAAGGGTGATAATGGATAAAAAGGAGGGTCAATTGTTTTTAAGTTTGACGACAACGTATTGTCTTGCATTTTTAGTTTAGCTAAATTTAAGCCATGGAGAATTTCTAGAGATTCTTGTTCGGACACAGAAATTTCTCTTTCAATTCTAGTAATATTTGCACCAGCAGGAGCATATACTTCATACTGTTTTTGGAAATTTTTATTGTCAACATCCATCACTTTGAGCTTGGCTTTTATGTTTTCAGCTTCGACAATATTATCCATCCAATCTGGTAGAACTTTATTTACAGGCAATCCATCAACCGTGTTTTGATAAGTATATAATTCGTTTATACTTTTGCTAATGTCATTCAATAAATTTTCAGATTGTGATTTGAATTCAGCTAATTTAACAAGATCTTTGGGGTTTTTACTAGACTCTATTTCTGCTTGAACTAAGGCTATTTTATAATTTAATTCCCCTAATTGTTTCTTTTTTTCAAGAACAGCATTACTTTTTGATTGAATAATATCTTGAATACTTAACTTCTTTTCTAATCTTTTTGTTGATGCCTCAATTCCTGCTAATTCTGCTCTTTTTTTATTGTAATCTACTTCCATATCCTCTTTAACAACAGCAACAGCTTTACTTTGCTCATAATAGTTTATGATGTTGTACGATTTATTAAAGTCAAGCAGTTTATCCTCTCCTTTTTTTAATTTTTCGTTCGCTATTGCGAGTTGTCCCTGAAAGTATTTTACAACTGCGTCCGACCTATTTTCTTTAATGTTTCTGTAATTTTTTATACATACCTCATTGTAAATTGCAAGTGTTTGCTGGCAAATACCAGGATCATCAACTTGATAATTCAACTTTACTAAATCGCTATTTGAGATTCTAATCGCAGTTATCGAAGATATAGCTTTAATTGAATAATGAGGATCTTCATAATTCAGTAATTTGTAAACAAAATTAATGTTGCTACTATTCTTTAATGCAATTAAATTTTGCACTGTTTTCTCAAAACTAGCGCGATTGATTTCAGGTGGAAATAATCCATCAGAATTATCTGGTATTGTTGATTTGTTTGCTACTGTTTTTCCTTTTTCTATATACTGATATAGTTCTTTTGGAATTTTGCTTTTTAATTTATCATAATTAGCCGAGGAAATATATTTAGGGTTTGCTTTAGGCAACATTAAATGCTGAACTAATAATCTAATTCCCACTTCTTCTTGAGTTTCTCTAGATTGAATAATATTAATTAAATTATCAAAAGCCGTATTTGTAGCCTGATAATTGAATGTTTTGTCCATTTCAATCGACGATCCTGAAGCAAGTCCTGTATATAATAGGCTTTGTGATGCATATTCAAAATTAGGTTTTACGGTAAGCAATGTTACTAAAACCGCAAGTAGGGTTGGCACAATTATTAAAAGTATTTTGTGCTTTAATATTAACCGTATAAATTCAATTAATTTCATCCTTTTAGTTTGTTGGAATTATACTAAATTTAAAACCCGCCATATCTTCTAATATTTGTTTTGCTAATAAATAATCAGACTTAGCAGATTCATAATCTGCCTCCATATTAGACGACATACTTGTTATCCTAACATATTCTGCCACAGGAACTAAACCATTCCTAAATTCCTTCTCCACCATTTGCATATTGACCTTTCCATTTCCCAAACTTTCCGATTTTATTTTCAGAATTTTTTGCTTTAAAATTAAGTCCTGATACAATCTTATGGTAGTTTGTCTTATCTCATCTTCTTGAAATTGAACCATTCTTTTGGATTCTTCAATTTCCATTTTGGCTAGATTAATTTGATTTTTTCTATGTACAATATCGAAAACGGGAAATTTAAAATAAAGTCCAACACCATAATTCAATTGTGATGTAGAGGTGTTTAAAATGGTGCCAGTAGATCCTCCTGTTGCAGTTAAAGAAGTATTATCAAAAGTACCAAAACGGCCATCGCCTTGGATTCCGAAGTTTCTTGTCCAATACAGAGTTTCCGATTTAAGTTTACCTATTTGGACTCCTACGTGCTGTCTTCTAAATCGCACCATACCATTACGATTTACCACTGAATCTATAATTACACTCAACGGCGGTATGTTAACTTCAATTTCATCAGTCGAAGTTTTTTTTACAGGAGTTGCTTGTGCTAGTATAGAATTAGTACAGAAAGTAATTATACACAAAAGGAAGATTATTTTTAATACGATTTTCATTTTCTTAATTCAATTTTTATACAGAACCTTTTTGAAGCAGCGCAGGAATAGTTCTTAAAATGAGTTTTAAATCATACCAAAATGAATA
>JAYVIK010000329.1:0-6606 GCA_043770265.1 Flavobacterium sp.
ACAATCCTATTTTGAGTCCAAAAGTACACAAGGAAACTGTCAATTCCGGTTCAGGAATCATGAAAGATTTGGGACCACACATTATTGACCAAGCCTTGTATTTGTTTGGTTTGCCCAATGCCGTTTTTGCCGATATTCGGATTACAAGAGAAAATTCAATGGTCGATGATTATTTGGATATTTTACTGTATTATTCGGATTTGAGAGTGCGATTGAAAGCTGGATTTTTTGTGAGAGAACCCAATCCTTCTTATGTTGTCCATGGAAAGAAAGGTTCTTTCCTAAAATCGCGTGGTGATGTTCAGGAAGACGAATTGAAACTGGGCAAAAAACCGAATTTAACCACTTGGGGAACCGAAAAAGAAGGTCAAGAAGGATTGTTGCACACCAAAATCGATGGTAAAATTAGTAGAGAAAAAGTACCCACCCTTCAAGGGAATTATTATGATTTTTTTGAAGGTGTTTTTCAGGCTATTGCCAATGATAAACCTGAAATAGTTCCTGCCCAAGACGGCGTCAATGTGATGCGAATTATTGAAGCGGCTTTTCAAAGTAGCGCACATAAAAAAGTGATCGATTTATAAACAATAACGTTGTACTATTGGGTTTTTAAAAGAAATAGCTAATAGAAACGTATTGATTTTGTACTTTTGCAGATTCGAATTTAAAAAGTAAGACCTTTTGGAAGATTATAATTTTATTGGCAATTTTAAAGCGAAAGGCAAATACAAAAAAACCTATCGAGACGCCAAACAATCGTATTTAAACCGAATTCGTTGGGGTGTTTGTCTGTTTTATTTTGGTATGGGATTGTCTTTTGCCACTTGGGCAAGCCGAATTCCTGCCATCAAAGCCGATTTGCACTTAAGTGATGGCGAACTAGGAACGATTTTATTTGCATTGCCTGTGGGACAGTTGACGATGATGTTTTTTTCGGGCAAACTGGTAACTCGTTTTGGAAGTGATCGCATTCTTCCTTTTTCAGCTTTGATGTATGCTTTTAGTTTAACAAATATCGGCTTGGCACAAAATGCGTGGCAATTGGCACTCGCATTAGTCTGTTTTGGAATCTTTGGTAATTTGACCAACATCTCTTTAAATACGCAAGGCGTTTACACCGAAGGGATTTTCAGGAGAACCATTATGTCTTCTTTTCACGGCGTTTGGAGTTTGGCTGGATTCACTGGAGCCTTAGTTGGATTGGGACTTTTGACACTACAAATCACAACGTATTTGCATTTTGTTATTGTAGCTTCTGTTGTTTTGCTCTTGGTTGCTTTTAATTTCAAGTATTTAATAAAAGCAAAAGAAACTATGCGTCCCGAGAAAAAAACATTCAGAAAGCCTGACAAATCATTGGTTCTATTAGGAGTTATTGGTTTTTGCTGTATGGCTAGCGAAGGAATTATGTTCGATTGGAGTGGTGTTTATTTCAAAGATATCGTCAAAGCTCCCGGTCCTTTAATTGTTATCGGTTATACTTCATTTATGATAATGATGGCTAGCGGACGATTTTTTGGAGACCATTTAATCAATAAATTTGGACGAAAAACCGTGATGCAAATCAGTGGAGTTATGATTTCATTTGGCTTATATATGGCGGTAATTTTCCCCTATATTATTCCTTGTACTATAGCTTTTATGATTGTAGGTTTGGGTGTTTCTACCGTAATTCCTGCGCTGTATAGCATTGCTGGAAAACACCCGACGATTCCAACAGGCGAAGCGCTAACGGCCGTTTCCAGTGTAAGTTTCCTAGGTTTTTTGATGGGACCACCGGTTATTGGTCATATTTCGGAACTATTTGGTTTGCGATATTCCTTTGCTTTTATCGGAATGTTCGGAATTTTGATTGCTTTCTTGGTCACAAGAGTAAAGGCAATAGAATAGATTGCAAGATCAACTTTTAGACACGACACGAACGAAGTGAACTGGCGAAGCAATTACACAAATTGACACAAATTTTTCTGCCTTTGGCAAATTCGTGGAATTTATACATTTTCTATTTCGTGTAAATTAGTGCAATTAGTGTAAAAATATTTTAGTCCGTTTACCTTAAATAGATTGCAGTCAAATGTCCATAAGTCCCTCGTAAATCATTAAATTTGTACCTCAATAAAAATTATGTTAGAAAAAGAAACAATAAATTTTGAAAAAACAGCCATTGTTGGTATCGTTACCCAAAACCAAAGCGAGGATAAACTCAAAGAATATCTAGACGAGTTGGAGTTTTTGACTTTTACAGCTGGTGGTGAAGTGGTGAAACGTTTTTGGCAAAAAATGGACAAACCCAATCCCAAAACATTTTTAGGTACTGGAAAAATAGATGAAATTAATCTTTATGTCAAAGAAAATGACATTTCGAGTTTGGTATTCGATGATGAACTAACACCATCACAACAAAAAAATATTTCCAAAATCATAGATTGCAAAATCCTCGATAGAACCAATCTTATCCTTGATATTTTTGCCCAAAGAGCCGAAACTTCCTACGCTAGAACGCAAGTAGAACTAGCACAATGTATTTATTTGTTACCAAGATTATCGGGACTTTGGACACACTTGGAACGTCAAAAAGGAGGAATCGGGATGCGTGGACCGGGAGAAACAGAGATTGAAACCGATAGACGTATTGTTCGGGATCGAATTTCGTTATTGAAAGAAAAAATAAAAGCCATCGACAAGCAAATGGGAACCCAAAGAGGCAATCGTGGCGCAATGGTTCGTGTGGCTTTAGTCGGTTACACCAATGTTGGAAAATCAACATTGATGAATGCGATTGGCAAAAGCGATGTTTTTGTAGAGAATAAACTTTTTGCAACATTAGATACAACGGTTCGAAAAGTGGTCATCAAAAACTTGCCTTTCTTACTTTCAGATACAGTAGGATTTATTCGAAAATTGCCAACTCAATTGGTCGATTCTTTCAAAAGTACGCTCGATGAGGTTCGCGAAGCCGATTTGTTATTGCACGTTGTCGATATTTCACATCCTGAATTTGAGGATCATATCGAATCGGTCAATCAAACTTTGGCTGATATCAAGGCCAAAGACAAACCTGTGATTATGGTTTTCAACAAAATCGATGCTTACAAACATTTGACTATTGACGAGGATGATTTAATGACCGAAAAAACGCCAAGACATTTCACACTCGAAGAATGGAAAACCACTTGGATGCATCGTGTGGGCGAAGAAAACGCCTTGTTTATTTCGGCAACCAATAAAGAGAATTTCGAAGAATTCAGAGAACGAGTTTACGAAGCCGTGAGACAAATTCACATCACGCGTTTTCCGTATAACAAGTTTTTGTATCCTGATTATAAGGATGCTGTGGAGAAAGAAGAAAAAGAATAATTTTCTAAAGATATAAAGTATACCAATCCCTTTTGAGTTTTTCAGGAGCGATTTTTTTTGGGAAATGTCGCCGCTTTTTTCAGTAAATTGTAAGAAAAAATGAATATATTTGAGTGGAATATAAAAGAAAATAAACCTTATGCTATCTACATCTATTTGGGTGTGTTTATGAAAGTTTGTTTCGCTTATAAACGAGTTATATGGCATTTTAACGATAGACCTTTTGTCCTTTAAGATTTGTAATTAAACATAATTTTTAGGCTAAATTTGTATCAAAAAAAGTGTAGATTTGCAATATTGTATATATAAATATGGCAAAAAGTAAAGCAAGAGATGTAACTGAAAAAACAATTAAGCGCCTATATGCTTTATCAGGCAATCAGTGTGCATTTCCAAATTGTAATATAAGCCTTTTAAGTTCGGGAAGTGAAATAAATTTCTCAAACATTTGCCATATTGAAGCAGCCGAACCTGGTGGACAAAGATATAATTCTACTTCAAATGACAATTATCGTAGGAGTTATGAAAATTTAATGCTTTTGTGTGCAAATCATCATTTGGAAACGAATGATGTAGTTAAATATACAGAAACAATTCTTCAAGAGATGAAGAGAAATCACGAATCTAAGATTCTTAAATTAATATCGGGAAGCAATATTCTTGTAAAAAACCCATCTGCTTTAAACATTATCGTTGGATTTGTTGGAAATCGAATATTTGATAATACAATTATAGAAGAGCCAACTAATGCTCCTGATACGGCAGATAAAATTTTGTACAACAATGTTGTCCTATTCAAACCGCTTATTGAAGAATATGCTGTTTATCAAGGTAAATTAAACAAACTTTACGAGGAAATTGAAAAACAAGGCTCGACAAAAAAAGAATTTGTACTTCAAAACATTAAATCCATTTATCTTAAAGAAAAAGGGAAGTATAAAGATTTTGAAGAGATAAGAACGAATGCAGATTTTATAATAGAGAATGTTGAAAATGAACTTTGGAAGATTATAGAAAATTCAAGTAATCCTATTTCAGATTTACCAATTGAAGCTATTAAAATTGGATTACTAATCATAATGGTTGACGCTTTTATGCGTTGTAATATTTTAGAAGAACCACCAAAATTATGATAGTAAATAAAAATACAAACCCCGAAAGAGATTTATATTACTTGGGAGGTAAAGTAATTGAAGTTCTCAATTCATTTACTAAAAATGAAATTGACTATTTTGATTTGTTTCATTCAGTAAACAAAACAAACAAAGTATCTTTGAATTTATACTCATTAGTTTTAGATTGGTTATTCATTTTAGGAGTTATTAAAAAAGGTAATAAAGGATTGATAATAAAATGTTTTTAAAGAAACTCATAATACAAAATAAGAACACTATAATTAGAGATATTCCCTTTCATAAAGGAATAAATTTAATTGTAGATGAACGTCCTGAAAGTATTCGTCAAAAGACAGATACTGGCAATAGTATTGGAAAAACGACAGTTTTAAGGCTGGTTGATTATTGCTTGGGTGGGGATGGGAAAAACATTTATCAAGACACAGAATTTAACAAGCAACCTAATACTACAATTGAGAATTTTTTAAAAGATAATGAAATTATTATTACGGTTGTTTTAGTTGATGATTTAGATGCTCCAAATGAGGAAATTGTTATTAGAAAAAATTTCCTGTCCCGTAATAAGAAATTGCAAGAAATAAATGGAGAAAATATTGTTAATAATGACGATTTTAAAAAAGCTTTAAAAAAGGGAGTTTTTAAATCAGAAGTTGAAAATCCCACATTTCGGCAGATAATTTCAAAGAACATTCGAGATGAAAAAAACAAGTTGACAAATATTGTCAAAGTTTTAAATTCATTTGTAGGCTTAGAAGTTTATGAAGCCCTATATCTATTTTGGCTAGGAATAAGTACTGATAATCATAAAGAGAAAGAAAGATTATCATTAGACAAAAAGAAAGAAGAAAACTTTCAAAGGAGATTAAAAAAAGAGGGGGAACTCTCTTTAATTGAGCAACAATTAATTCTTTTAAACACAAAAATAGAGGAATTAAATCAAAGAAAAAACAAATTTAATCTCAATGAAAACTATGCTGCTGATGTTGACAAACTGAATGAAATTAAATCTAAGTTAAACAGAAGCGCAACAGAATTAAGTAGATTGGAAATCCGTAAAGATTTAATAAACGAAAGTAAAGAAGATTTAGAACAAGAATACACTCAAATTGACACCAGTCAAATCAAATCTCTTTATGAAAAAGCGAAATCACTAATATCAAACATTCAAGTTTCATTTGAAGATACTGTTAAATTTCATAATGATTTAATTTCAGAAAAATTAGAATATATTACGAAGGAACTTCCTGAAATAGAACAACAAATCCGAAAAATAAAATCGGAGATTATTGTTCTTCGCAATGAAGAAGATACTTTAACAGAAAGTTTAAACAAATCTGCTTTAGTAGAAGATTTCGAAAAAACTATTTTAGATTTAAATAAACAGTTTGAACGAAAAGGAAACTTAGAAGAGCAAAAAAGATTGTGGCTTTATTCACAAGAAAAGTTGGCAGGCATTGATAAAGATTTGAATGCGATTAATCAAGGTATTTCATCGAAAGACAGTCAAATACAAAATAGAATAACCGAATTTAATAAATATTTTTCTGTAATGTCAAACAGACTTTATGGTGAGACATACTTGTTAAGTTCTCAAAAAAATGAAAAAGGGTACGAACTTATTGTTACAAATCTTGAAGGAAATCCTAGTACTGGAAAGAAAAAAGGACAAATAGCCGCCTTTGATTTTGCTTACATTGAATTTGCAGACAAACTTGATATTGAGTGCTTACATTTCATTATGCACGACCAATTGGAAACCATTCACGACAACCAATTAAATACAATTGTAGAAGTTGCTAATAGCATAAATGGACAATATATTGTGCCAATTTTAAGAGACAAAATACCTTCAAATATTGATATCAGCGAGTTTGAAGTTTTATCGTTATCTCAAAACGACAAACTATTCCGAATATAAAAAACGGTATATCAGCTACTACAAAGGATTTGGGCAATGGGCTTAATGGAAGTTGGTTTTGTATTGGCAAATCCGTACCAAAGTATTACAAAAAACAAAAATCCCTTTTGAAGTATTATTTCAAAAGGGATTTTTATGTAAATTGAATCGTTGTAGAACCCCTAAACCAAAGACCTCTCTAGTTTGAAATCCTTG